>CAYPYZ010000146.1:0-5222 GCA_964414805.1 uncultured Paludibacter sp. | reverse complement strand
TTCAGGACCATCAACTTCAAACACGCAATTATCAATACCTACAGCGTGAAAAGCCGCCATAGCATGTTCGATAGTACTAACTTGTAAATCTTGATTTTTCAAAACCGTGCCTCTTACCGTATAGCCAACATTATCCGCGATAGCTTCAATGGTAGGCATGCCCTCCAAATCTACTCTTTTGATAATGATGCCATGCCCTGCAGGTGCAGGAAGAGCCGTAAGTTTGATGTGAAGTCCGGTATGTAATGCAACTCCTTCAACAGTAAAGGAACCGCCAATAGTTTTTTGTTTCATGCTTTTATTTTGCATCAGAATCTGCTGTTTTTATCCCAACAGCTTGCTCTAATTCTTTCACCTTCTCTTGTAATTCAAAAATAGTTTTTTGTAGCTCAGGCAAGTTTTTATGAACTACATAGGCGCGCCTAAATGTATCCATAGGAATAGCGGGATATCCCGACATTACTTGATTAGGCTTGCGAATATTACCACTCACACCGGCTTTAGCTCCTAAGATAGTTCCTTCTGCAATTTCTAAATGTCCGGAAACACCTACTTGACCGCCAAACATCGCTTTTTTGCCTATTTTGGTTGAACCGGCTATCCCCGTTTGGGATGCAATCACCGAATGTTCGCCTATACTTACATTATGTGCTACCTGCACTAAATTATCTATTTTAACGCCTTTTTCAATCACGGTAGTACCCAAAGTCGCTCTGTCAATAGTAGTGTTTGCACCAATTTCCACATCATCTTTGATAATGACAGTTCCCATTTGAGGAATTTTTTCATAACTACCATCCTCTGTAGGGGCAAAACCAAAACCATCAGAACCTATGACAGCATTGGCATGTAGGATACAATTATTGCCAATAATAGTTTCCGGATAAATGCGAACACCAGGATAGATAATCACATTATCGCCTATCTTAGTTTCTTCGCCTATGCTAACATTACCGTAAATAGTTGGTTTACTACCTATATTCACACTTGCATCAATTTGCACAAAAGGGCCGATATAGGCCTCTTCGCCTATTTTTGCAGAAGTATGTATATCGGATAAGGATGAAATACCGGTTTTGCGACCTTGCTGACTTTTCACGAAACTAAACAGTTTAGCTAAAGATTCATAGGCATTGTCAACCCGCACTAAAGTAGCTGTAATAGGCTTTTCGGCGACGAAGTCCTTATTGACTAAAATCACATCTGATTTACAATCGTAGATGTATTTGGTATAAATGGGGTTGGATAAGAAGGAAAGTGCACCGGGTCGTCCTTCTTCAATACGTGCAAATGCATACACATTCACGTCAGGATTGCCCTCCACCGTTCCTTTTAAATACTCGGCAATTTGTCCGGCTGTAACTATCATATTAAAAATTTGAGTACAAAGTTAATAAACATAATCGAAATAACAGATTTTATTCATTTTCCGTAAGGATATTACTATCATAAACAGACTGATTTTGTTCTTGTATAGCTGATTTATAGCCATTATTTATAGTCAATTATAGCTTTAAATAGCAAAAAAAATGTTTGCTAACCTTTTTAGTTAATACGTCAATATTCAACATATCCGATGCTTCTGCGATGTCCTTCACCGTCCCATCTTTCATCAAGATATTGATTCTCTCATCCTTAGGGGAATAAGTGTCGGTGCTCACAATGGCATCACCAATAAGGTATTGAGCCTCGTGCAAACTTATATTAAAACGTTTTACATAGCTGTTTAGTATACGTTTTTGCTCATCTGAATCCACCGCTTCCGTCCTTAATTCCACCTTGAATAATTTTCTATTGATGAGTGATCTACAAAGTAAGGAAAGTATCAAATCTTCATGATCCATCCATACTTTGAAAGCTGAGAAAAAATCAGCATCATCCAAGTTCATAAAATGCTCGAAAGCTTCACTTGAATAATTGATGTTTTTTTGTTTATCATCCGCATATAGAAAAAACCGCAAGGCAGGCGTAGCAAACAATTCAATTCCTTGGGATGCGAGCTCTCTTGCCCTTTTCAGGATGTTAATCAACATATTTTCAGCAGCTACCGATGTTTTATGCAAGTAAACTTGCCAGTACATCAGTCGGCGAGCCACCAAAAATTTCTCTATGGAATAGATGCCTTTTGCTTCTACAACTAACTGTCCATCATGCAAATTCAACATTTTGATAATGCGTGCAGCACCTATAATCCCTTCACTTACACCACAAAAAAAACTATCGCGACTCAAATAATCCAATCTATCCATGTCTAATTGTCCGGACACCAACTGGTGCAAAAACTTATGTGGATATTGATTTTGAAAAATTTGAATCGCCATATCGAGTTTTCCCTTAAACTCTTGATTCATTTTTTGCATGATTAGTAGGGATATTTCTTCATGACTAACGCCCGGAACTAAACTATGTTCGAGCGTATGCGAAAATGGCCCATGCCCAATATCATGCAATAAAATACAAGCTTTGACCGCCACTTCCTCATCAAAAGAAATCTGATTCCCTGCTATACGTAGCTGATCGACAGCTTCCCCCATGAGATGCATAGCGCCCAATGAATGTTGCATACGCGTATGCTGAGCACCCGGATATACATAGGGTGAAAGTCCTAATTGCTTGATACGACTTAGTCGCTGAAAATAAGGATGTTGGATAATATCGTAAAGCAAACCGTCCGGTATATTGATAAATCCAAATACCGGATCATTGATAATTTTTCTTTTTATATGCATAGTTCAGAGATTTTTGGTTGAATATTTTATAGGTTTTACAGCAAAGATTGCAAAATTTCCACCAACCAATCCCAACTTTTTTGTGTAGAACGTATACTTACCCTTTCATCTGGTGAATGCACATCATACATTTGTGGTCCCATGGAAATCATATCTAAATGAGGATATTTCTCCAAGAATAATCCACATTCTAAACCGGCATGTATGGCTGTTTGTTTGGGTGCATCTCCAAATAATTTTTCGTAAGCAAGGGATGCCTTTCGTAAAATAGCTGAGTTTTTATTGGGTTGCCATCCGGGATAGCCGTCAGATTGAACCACCTCAGCACCTGCCATATCAAAGGCAGCATAAACATGATTAGCTATATCAATTTTACTATCGTTGGAGGAACTTCGCTGGCTGGTATTTACTTCGATGATGTTGTTGTCCAACATTTTCACGGAAGCTAAATTTGTGGACGTTTCAACCAAACCGGGTATATCGCGACTCATAGCTTTTACGCCATGTGGACAGGCATAAAGCATATTCAACAAAGTATCTGAGAAGGATTTTTTAATAACTGATTTGGGTAGTTCTTCGGACTCCAAACTGATTTGAATATTAGGTTCAATATCCTTGAACTGCTCTTCTACTGCAGCGATATAGAGGTTCAACATCACACGTAAATCTTCTTTATCTGCATGCGGAACAGCACATAAAGCAGTAGCTTCACGCGGAATGGCATTATGCAAATTGCCCCCTTGAAAACTGAAAAGCAAGAGCTTCATTTTTTGATTCACCTGCCATAAATAACGATTCAAAACCTTATTGGCATTGGCTCTTCCAAGATGGATATCGCCACCAGAATGACCACCGGACAGACCGCTGACGCTCACTCGGAAACCAAAATAACCGGCAGGCGTAAGTTCAGTTTCGTAATGGAATAAAGCTTTGGTGCCTATACCGCCGGCACAGCCAATAAAGACTTCCCCATCATCTTCAGAATCGAGATTAATCAAAATAGAACCCTTTAGAAAATCTTTGCCTAAGCCATATGCGCCGGTCAGACCGGTCTCTTCATCCACAGTAAACAAGCATTCCAACGCCGGATGTTTAAGATTATCAGCATCTAAAACCGCCAACATCATAGCCACTCCAATACCATTATCGGCACCTAAGGTAGTTCCTTTTGCCTTTACCCAATCGCCTTCCACAAAAGCTTGAATAGGATCGGTATCGAAATTATGGGTCACATCGGCATTCTTTTCACAAACCATATCCACATGCGATTGCAGGATAACGGTAGGAAGTTTTTCATAACCAATGGAAGCAGGTTTTCTGATAATCAAATTTTTAGTTTCATCTTGCTCATAAGCCAGTTGATGCTTTTCAGCAAAATCAATGAGGTAGGCCAAAATCCTCTCTTCTTTCTTGGAAGGACGAGGTATTTGAGTGATTTCATAGAAGTAGTTCCAAAGTTTTTTGGGCTGAAGATTACGCATAATAAATGTATTAAAAGTTTGTATGCAAATTTACGGGAATTTTTAGGAATTGCAAACTAAACAATCAATTCTCCAGCATCCTTATCTAAATAAAATACTGTATTTCCCTTATTATTATTGATGAAGTTTGCAGGATAGTTTGAGGCAGTGGGTAGCTGTTGCTTAATTTCCTTTATAATTGAAGCCTTGCCTGCTCCGGTAATCAAGAAAAGTACTTGTTCAGCATGATTGATGGTCTTGCCTGTCAGCGTAATACGGTTTTGTCCACTTGCAGGATGTATGGCTACCGCAACAGCTTTTTCGGAAGTCAGCAATGCCATATTATCCGGAAATATAGAGGCAGTATGGCCGTCTTCGCCCATGCCCAACAGGATTAAATCGAATATGGGATAGCCATTGACTTCCGGTAATAGGTCTTGTAATAATTCCTGATATCGTGCTGCTTCTGCTGTAGGATTGTTTTCACCTTGCATCCTGAAAACATTGGCTTGATTGATAAAACCATGATGAAGCAATGCCTCATAAGTCATTTTGTAATTGCTTTCGTCATCAGTGGGTGGTACACATCTTTCATCCACCCAGAAAAATCGTAAATTGTTCCAAGCAATATTTTCAGCATAAGGGCTTTGTGCCATGATTTCAAAGAGTCGCTTAGGCGTAGAACCACCGGAAACGGCTATATTCAAATAGCTGTTTTCTTCTGCTTTTGTAATGGATAAATTTTGTATTAAATCTGCTACAGTTTTAAATAGTACTGTTGTATTTTCGAATATTTTGTATTGCATTTGCTAAACTTTTACTATTAAATATTGCTACATTTTCCCCCAAAGGAAAGCTGTCTATCCTCTATTCTTCTGGTTCTCTCCAAGCATTATAATCCTCATCAAATAGATCATTGGCTTCCACTGGTCCCCAGCCATTACATTCATAAAAATAAACAGGAATATCGGGATTGTTTTCCCAAGCATTGAGGATGGGATCAACAAATTTCCAACTTGCTCTAACGGCATCA
>CAYPYZ010000145.1:0-5234 GCA_964414805.1 uncultured Paludibacter sp. | reverse complement strand
AAAGTGGTACCCGGATCAATGATTATTATCCCTAAGAAGCCTTTGTCGTTGACAACTAAAATGACACCGGCGGAAATTATAACTATAAGTACCTCGGTCACCTCAACCATGGTGCTGTTATATTCTATTATCAGACAGAGTTATAAAGATTTTTAAAAATAGACTTGCATGACTATAATTGAAGTATGGAATTTTATTAAAGACAGCTTCCAATTTTTACTGACCAAATGGAAACTGATAGTAATAGTAGGCCTGACAGGCGGAGTAATAGGTTTGGCGCTTTCTTTCGTTGTTAAACCAAAATATACTGCTAAATTGTCATTTTCTTTAATTGATGGAGGTCCTCAAGGCGGACTACTTGACCTAGCAAGTAATTTGGGTTTTGCATCTTTATTAAGTTCTAAGAATGATGTGTTTAGCGGCGATAACCTGCTGGAAATTATGAAATCTAGATATGCAGTAGCGCATACACTTTTATCTGAAGTAAATTATAATAATGAAAATATGACTTTAATAGAAGCTTATATTAGTCATAATAAACTACGAAAAAAATGGTCACGCAGTAAGAAGGAAGAAATGCGAAATCTATCTTTTCCAATAGGATTAGAGTTTGACAATATGAGTCGTGTACAAGATAGTATCATTGGGAAAGTCCATTATCATTATATTAAAACAGGGAAATTAAAAGTAAACAGGTTGAATAAAAAAGTTGGAATGTCTGAGATAATTTTTAAAAGTACTGATGAAATTTATTCTAAGTTATTTACTGAAAAATTGGTAGAACAAACTTTTGAATTTTACACGCTTACCAAAACTGCTCAAGCTGTAGAAAATCTCAACATGATGCAGCATACAGTCGATTCTATTCGCAACTTGTATGAAAAAGCTCTGGAACAAGGAACAAGTATGTCGGGCGTAAACATCAATAAAGCTATGCAGTCGGCTTTAGTTCCCAAAATAAAACAGGAATATGACGCTCAACTCTACGGAACTGTATATGCCGAAGTATTGAAAAATTTAGAGACCTTGAAATTAGATTTAGCGAGGGAAACTCCTATTATGCAAATCATTGACACCCCAAGAATGCCATTAAAAAAAGATAAATTAGGCAAAATCAAAGGGATAGCTTTAGGAGGATTCTTTGCAGGTTTTTTGATTGTTTTCATCTTATTAGTTCTGTACTTTTTCAATATTTTAAAAGAAGCATCACAAAGATCCGAAGAAAACCAAACTTTATAGCATATTTATAGAAACAAGCCTAAGTACATGAAAGATATATTTGCTAATAATAAGGCTCTTATTGAAAGTTTCATTTCTTTGTATTTACTCAATGCTCTGAATTTATTACTTCCGTTAATTACCCTACCTTATTTAATTAGAGTTGTAGGTGTTGCCAATTATGGTATATACGCTTTTGTATACGTGATAATTCAGTATGTTTTAATAGTAAGTAATTATGGCTTTGATTTTTCAGCTACCAAACAAATAGCTCAATATAAAAATTCACCTAATAAAGTCAATACCATTTTTCATGCAGTTATAGCCTCACGAATCATATTAACAACCGCAGGTTTAGTTGTTTTATTTGCACTCTCGTGGTTGTTTATGAATGCAATACAATACAAGTTATTACTTTTAGGTTTAGGAATAATAATAGGCGAAATTTTTATTCCAATCTGGTTGTTTCAAGGATTGGAAAAAATGCGTTTTATCACCATAGTTAATTTTATTTCTAAATCTATTTTTACTATTTTGATTTTTTTACTGATTAAAAAACCTGATGATTTTCAATATATAATTCTGTTAAACTCCTTGGGATCTTTAGTTTCAGGTATCATTAGTAGTCTGATAGCATACAAATATATAGGCATCCAACTAATTAGAATACAAATTTCGGATATAGTTTTTCAATTGAAAGATGGTTTAGCAGTTTTTGGGTCAACCTTAGGCATGAACCTTTATAGAAATGTTAATATCTTTATTTTAGGACTGTTTGTAAGTGACGCATCAGTGGGTGTTTATGCTGCTGCCGAAAAAGCCATTAAAGCTATTCAAAGTATAGTTTCACCTATTGCACAAGCTTTATTTCCACATTTAAGTGCGAAATTCATTAGAGGGACTATCAGGGAAAACATCAAACTACTGATGGGTATAGTTCAAAAAGTAGCCATCATATTGCTGTTTTTAACATTTGCTACAGCCATAGGTGCTCCATGGATTTCTAAATTTATAGGTGGACAAGAATTTATACATGCCACGCCTATAATAAGAATCATGTCATTAGTAGTATTGTTAGGTGGGTTGAATTATCTACTTGGTATAGTGGGTTTGATTAATTTCAACCGTCAAAAAAAGTTTTTTATATATGTGTTAATAGCAGGATCAATTAGTATTACTTTCCTATTGCTGACAATCAAAAGTTTAGATAATATGGCGGCTGCCTATGCCATGATTATATCTGAGTTTGTATTATTTATGGGTTGTGTGTATAGTATTCAGAAATTGTATAGAAGACATCCATAACATGAATCAAGAAAGTTTAATCAATATACTAATTTTATCTGGCTTTTTAATAGAAGTGTTGATTTTATTAAAAATGGAGAAAGTATTATGGAAAACCTATTATACTCCACTAAACTTCTTGATGATTCCGTATACCATTGTACTACTTATCAACATAGCCCTTCCAAAAGATTTAGATTTTGAACCCTTTTATTTTCCAAGTATCTTGGTATGGTCTATCGGCTTATTGGTATTTTTTATGCCCAGTTTGCTGTTCGGAATTATACATACTAAATTAGATCCTCCCGCAATTATCCATATAAAACCACCAAAAAATCTCCGCTCTTTATTATGGATAGGTGGATTTTTACTCTTTGCCTCCCTATTTTATATTTATGAGGAATCGTCTATCTTGGAAGATTTGATAGGCTCTGAAGAATTTGCAGATACAACTTTAAGAGGTGGTTTGTGGGGACATGTCCGAACAATTTTATTATCTATCTTGATATTGGCTGTTTTCCTTTTCCAAAAAGACAAATTGATTTTTTATGTTTTGATTATAGGAACACTCATTATTTCAGTTATCTACCAAGTGAAAAGCTGGATAATTATACCAATCATAGCCGGCTTAACCATGCGTTTATTGACAGGAAAATCAACATTAACAGCCAGAACTTTTGTGAATATAGCTGTAGGAGGCATATTCATGTTTTTCTTAAGTTATTTTTTGATTTTAGTTGTAGCAGATGAAGATAGTACATTTAGCTTGGATATTTTTGATATGATCTACAAACATTTTCTTTTCTATTTAACCAGCGGTACAGCCGGTTTGGGTATAGATATGCAATTAGGCGTTTTAGAAACACCCAACCCACAAAGTATTTTTGCACCATTTCTTAATATATTCTCATTGATTGATGGAAGAGATTTAGTATCCCCCATCAATCCAGTGTATTTATATATAGGATGGACAGGATCCAATGTACGCACTTTCTTTGGTACTTTGTGGATAAACTTAGGAACTTACGGAACAATCATTTATGTTTTTGTATGCGCTTCTCTATTGTACGGAGTTCTGCTTTGGATAAAAACAAAACCAAATTTATGGGCACTTGGCTTTTATGGCTTGATGACTTCCCTATTATTTATGGGCTGGTTCGAATTCTATTATTTCCATCTTATTATTATAGAAATTCCAATTGTTATTTTAATACTTACGGCTTTAATGTATATAGACAAAATTCCTTTGCGTGGGTTTTTCAAGGGAACTGACAGAGAAGTAAAAACAACAAAAGAAAAACAGCATGAATAATAGCATAAATAATAACAAGCAGGTGAAAACCACTTCTGTAACCCCTATTGTATTATTAAATTGGAATGGCTGGCAAGATACAATCGCATGTATCAAATCGCTATATGCTATGAAGGAAGATAATTTCTGTATTTTCATTGCTGATAATCATTCTTCTGATGATTCGATTGAAGAAATACAGCAATGGTTAAAGCAAAACAAGAAAACCTATCAATTTTTACTAGAAGGTGAAACTGTAAACACATTATCACCTCTTTCTACTTATATCTTCTCTTTTTCAAGTAATCATGGTTTTGCAAAAGCTAATAACTTGATATTAAAAACCATTGCGAATGTACCTTATGAAAATGCTTTAATATTAAATAATGACACGGAAGTTGAACCTGATTTTCTTAGTAAGTTAGCAACATTTAAAGTTAAAAATCCATCTTACAAAATACTCACACCTTTGATTTGCTATTTTGAGCCCAAAGATAAAATATGGAATGCGGGTGGTAGCTTATTTTTTGGCATGCGAAAATACTATTATAATAACAAACATATAACAGCCATTAAGGAAATAGAAAAAATTGAGATTAGTTTTGTAACCGGCTGTGCCTTATTTTTTGAAAAAACTATCTTAATGCAAGATAAATTATTTACAGAAAAATTCTTTTTTGGCGAAGAGGATTTTGAATTGTCGATGCGGATGAAAAAAGCCAAACAAAAAATAGCTTGTGTGTTAAATTCAAAAATTTATCATAAAGTTAGCTCATCCACGGTGAGTATTGAAAAAAGCAATAAAATATACCTTTATTATCTCAATAGGTTTATCAATATCAAACATCACTACAATGCTGTTTCGTATTTTTTTTGGAAGCATCTGTATTTAATCTATATTTTTTATCTTTTAAGAAAACACTCCATACCAATTAAGGAAATTTGCCGTTTTATAAAGAAGTTGTATAAAGAATCTCAACAATACAATGAAGTAAATAAGGCAATGTTTCAAGATATTATGCAGATTAAAGCATGCTAAAGTCGATGATTTACCGACGAGCAATCCAAAAAGATTAAAATAATAAATAGAATTATGCAAGTATTCATTCGTAGATTGAAAATTTTATTATATGCTGTAAGTGGCTTATTTATACGATATTGGTATACTATTTTTAAGTTTAATAAAAAGGATGGTTTGAATACGGAGAAACGAGAAAAAGAATTAATTGTTTCCTTAACCACATATGGATGGAGGGTTGAAAAACTCTTATTCGCAACTTTAATATCCTTATTAAAACAAACATGCAAACCTGATAGGGTGGTTGTGTGGTTGGATCAAACCAAGTGGAGCGATGACAATTTACCCGAAAGATTGATCCCGTTCAAGCAGATGGGCGTTGAGTTTAAATTCTGCGAAGACATTCGATCTTATACAAAACTT
>CAYPYZ010000144.1:0-5307 GCA_964414805.1 uncultured Paludibacter sp. | reverse complement strand
AGAAATAGTATTAATTTTTATTGCTGTAAAAAACTAAAATCATGAACTTAAAGTCAATTTTTATCGTAGTTTGTATGTTGATAAGTTTCAACTTGTTGGCCAATGACATCTTAGTTGAGGCAGAGAGTTTTAATCATACCGGGGGGTGGGTTATAGACACTCAGGCATATACGTCTTTAGGCTCTGCTTACTTGATGGCGCATGGTATGGGCAAGCCTGTGGAAGATGCTTATACGCATATTGATATAGAACGTAAAGGGAAGTATAGGATTTGGGTGCGTACGCGCGATTGGGTTAAAACATGGGATAAGGATGGTTCGCCGGGAAGATTTCAATTGCTTGTAGATGGAGAGCCTTTGTCTGCGGTTTTCGGGACTGAACAAGCGCAATGGCATTGGCAAGATGGTGGCATAGTAACACTCAAAAAAGGACAATTAAAATTAGCTTTAAAGGACTTGACCGGATTTAATGGGCGTTGCGATGCTATTGTTTTGACGCGTGATTTGCGTAAGGTCTTACCTAATGACAAAGCTGCATTAAAGGAATTTAGGAAGAAAAACACCCCATTGGCACAAGCACAACAACATGCCGGGACTTATGATTTGGTTGTTGTAGGAGGTGGTATGGCAGGTATTACTACCGCTATTACTGCTGCACGCTTGGGAAGTAAGGTTGCTTTGATACAAAACCGTGCACTCTTAGGTGGTAATAATAGCTCGGAGGTTCGCGTGGGTTTATCAGGCTTAGTGATGCAGGAGCCTTATTCTAATTTAGGGAATTTGATAGATGAAATTGGTCATGTTGGCTATTGGAACAACAAGGAACTTCAATGGAATCCAGGCAGTGAAAGAAGCAAACAGATTGAAGCTATCTTGAAGAAAAACCCTGAAAAATTGCAGCATAATGCCGGTCCTACAAGTAATTATAGAGATGATAAAAAACTGAATGCCGTATTGGCCGAGAAAAATATCAGTTTATTTCTTCATACTGAAGCTGTGGATGTGGTGGTTGATAACTGCCAAATCCAATCGGTTATTGCTAAAAATGTTATTACTGGTCAAGAGTTGAAATTTGATGGAAAATTATTTTCTGATTGTACGGGAGATGGCGTAATTGGGTATCTTGCCGGTGCAGCTTATAGAATTGGTCGTGTGAGCCGTGCAGAAACCGGAGAAATGTTTGCTCCTGCCATAGCGGATAGTTTGGTGATGGGGTCTTCTGTACAGTGGTATGCAGAGGATATTGATAATTCAAGCGATTTCCCTGCTTGTCCGTGGGCAATGGAATTTGATGAGAATAATTGCTTTTATCTTACAAGAGGCGATTGGGATTGGGAAACGGGCATAGGCATGGATCAGATTGGAGAGATTGAGTATATACGTGATTTGTCCTTAAGGGCGGTTTATGGTAACTGGGATTATATCAAGAATAGAAGTGCTAAAAAAGATAGCTATAAAAATACAGCATTACAATGGGTTGCTTATGTTGCGGGTAAGCGGGAATCACGTAGATTGATAGGTGATTTTGTGCTAAAAGAACAAGATATACTCAATAATATCTCTTATGAAGATGCTTCTTTTACTACTACTTGGCCGATTGATTTGCATTATCCTAAGTCCATCAAGGGCATGGAAACCAAAGATCCTTTTATTGCATATTGCGAACAACATAAGATTCAGCCTTATGCCGTGCCGTATCGCTGCTTGTATTCCAGCAATATCAACAACCTATTTATGGCAGGTAGAAATATTAGTGTTACGCATGTGGCATTGGGAACCGTACGTGTGCAAAGAACTACCGGTATGATGGGGGAAGTGGTTGGAATGGCTGCTTCTATTTGTCTGAAAAATAATGTGCTACCAAGGGATGTTTATCGTTTCCATTTGGATGACTTAAAAGCATTGATGGCGGTAGGAGTAGGTGTGCAAGGCTTCAGTTTGGATGATTAAAGTTGGTAGGGCTGTGACCATGAACTAAGTACTCCGTCATTGAATCTCCTGATGCGGAAAGCTTGTATATCATCTGTTTCTGATATTTTAAAAGAGCCTTTTAAAGCGGTTTGTATGCTTTGCTGACCTTTTTTATTGGTATAAGAAATTTCAAACCATGCATCATTTTCTGCTACAGTGAATCCAATTACATAACCATTCAGTACTTTTTCAATATGTTGAATGCGAGGGGGAAGTAAGAGATTATTATCCTCCTCGTTTTTTTCTTGCAAAATGCTGATGGTTGGTTTTAAATCTATTCTTTTACATAAAATAGAGATACCTGTTGGACTAAGAATATTCACCAATAGGTAATCGCTTTTAAGTGTTTTATTGTCTAATTTTTTATCAATAAAATAACTTGTATCACCTTGTTTAAACACTTGCAATAAATCCTCACTGATAATTTGCTTGTCGATTTTGATTTGTAATGTATAGTTTTCGATAGCAGTATTAGGCAAATCAGTCTTTCCGTATGCCTCAATTTTTATATGTAAATGTTTTTGCAATAAATCCACTTCCATAGAGCGAATGGGAATAAAAAGATTGCGTATGGTTTCGCTTGCCTGTTTATGATTTCTCCATACATCCACTACGCCCCAAGTCCTGTTTTCAGATGGAGGCGTACCTTTGTAGGCACTTCTATAATCATTATATGTCCATAGCGAAGCTCCAATCAGATAAGGGAAAGTCTTCAATTCTTCTATCATTATGGGGATTGAGGGATGAAGATCGGCAGTTGATAAATCTTCTCCGATAATACTTTTCCCAAATTCAGAAATGAATATGGCTTTGTTTGGCCACCTTTCATGAATAACTTGGCAATCTTTGACTATATCCCGATAGGAATTATAGCTGATAAAATCGCATAAACCTGCCGGGTCGTTATCGGGATTGGCTGCATCTCTAAAAGCGGTAAAACTTGCATAAGTGAGTAGGCGTGTGGAATCTAAGTTGTTTTTAATATAGTTCAACATGCTACTGACAAACCTATACTGCTCTTTGCTCATGCGCATTTGTTCGGATGGTCTATCTATCCCGATTTCGTTTGCTACACTCCATGCCACTATGCAAGGATGATTAAAATCCCTTTCAATCATTTCTTTATACCATTGTTTTACGATGGGATTTTGTGCGTACGCATTGGGATCAAATCTTCCCCAAATAGGGTTTTCAGCAATGATAAGCATACCGATTTCATCACAATAATCCAATAATTTAGGCGATTGTGGGGTGTGCATGATGCGCGTAAAAACAGCTCCCATAGATTTCATATCATCTATATCTCTTTTGATTAAATCAAAGGGTTCGGTATTTCCGTAAGCTCTATGATCGGATACCCGATTGAAACCAAAAGCCCTGACCACTTCATTATTAAGCAATAATTGCGTGCCTTCCACAGCTATTTTTCTGATGCCGTATCTGATTGATTGTGCTAATTCCTTTTGATTATCTATACAAACTTGCATTGTTGCGGTATAGAGATTAGGACTGTCGAAATGCCATAATTTGACTTGCTCTATGGGTATTTGGAAATTACCGGTTGTAGTTTTGAAACTGCCTTTTGGAATGCTCAGGTCTTGCTTGATGTTTGGAATTTGTTGATTACCAAAATCTATAGTCAGTTCAACATGGTTGTCATGATTAGCTTGTAAGTTTTCAAAACTTGTACTCCAGTTGAAATCAACCATATTTGTATCAAAGTTGGGGATAGCAGCTATATGAAATTTATCAGCTTTTACACGCTTATATTGTTGAATATGCACGGCACCGGAAATACCTCCCCACGACCACCATGCTCCTCTTGCGTAAGTATTATCGACGATTACGACCAATTCATTATGCAAAGAATCATTGACTAAATCGCTAATGCAAAACTCGAAAGGCGTATAACCTCCCTCATGAGTGCCTAAATAATTGCCATTGAGATATACCTTAGATAGATAATTAACTGCTTCAAAATGGACAAACAGTTCTTGATTTCGAAAGTCTTCAGGCAAAATAAATTGCTTGAAATAAGCTGCTTTACCTACGTAATGTGCATAAGCATTTTCTGTGTCCCAATTACCCGGAACATATATACTGTCCCAGGTAATAGTACTTAAATCAGTATCTAAAGTTTGATTAAAACCCCATTCAAAATCAGTGTTAGTGGTAAATTTCCACATGCCATTTAATGCCAACTGATGAGGTCGTGCATTTGAAAAAGTAATGCCCATGAACATCATGCAAACAATAAAAACTTGTTTCATGCTAATCTGATTATTGGTTCGAGGAATCTTATCAAACTGTATAATAATTATTTTTTATCTGAAAACTTGGATCATTCTATCCGGATAATTTGTAATTACACCATCTACTTTCAAGGATTTCATCCTTTCTAAATCAGCAATTTCATCAACTGTCCAAGGTAAAATTTCCATACCTAAAGCATGGACTTTCTTTACCATTTCCTCGTCCACTATTCTAAAGTTTGGACTATAAATATCTGGAATAAAACTTAGAGCTTTTAAGGTTTCATCTACATCATAGTTTCGAGACACCAAATAAGCCAAGATTACATCCGGATATTTTTCATGCAAATAATTAAGCGTACGTGTATCAAACACTTGGATAATCAATCTGTCACCTAAGTTTTTGGATAATAATACTTTCATAACCAAGTCAGTGAAAGCTTTATAATCGGGAACTTGATTTTTCTTTTCCTTACTTAAAGAGGTTTTTATTTCAATATTATACCTTAGATTCACTATCCCTTTTTGTTGGGCGTATGCCTCGGTTGCATCTATCAGATCTGACACTAAAGGTTTGAAAGTAGGTAGTTTCTTTTGATGTGGAAACTGCTCATAGAAAGCTGTTCCTGTATCATATTTTTTGATGAGTGCATAAGGCATGTGGAACAATACATGTTGTTCTTCTTCCTCTATGCCAACACGTTCTCCATTGGGTTTTGTGACGTATTTATTAAGCATGAAAGGTTCATGTGAAACAACCACCAAGCTATCTTGCGAGATGTGTAAATCTAATTCCAATACATCCACTCCTAAATCGATGGCATGCATCATAGATTCAAAAGTATTGTCGGGATATAAACCGGCACCACCTCTATGAGCTTGTATCTCTATGGATTGTAAGTCTGTCTGGATAACCTTCAATCCCAATCCTTCTATGGTTAATGCACATTGAGCAGGATTTTCAGATGTCTTTTCTACGAGTCCATATTGATTTAAAACAGCAGTTTGCTTTAAATCAACATGTTTATAATTGAAAATTTTAGAAGCATCAAACGCTATGGATAGTTGTTGTAAATCCGTACTAT
>CAYPYZ010000143.1:0-5320 GCA_964414805.1 uncultured Paludibacter sp. | reverse complement strand
GAAGTACTGTATCTTGTCGTGAGTGATACTTACGTGTCTTATTACCTAATGGATCTGTGTGTTCTACTATATGAGCATTATCAATAACACCCTCCATATATGATCTAACAGCTTGGAACATATCTATATTTATACCTGTTCCCTCTAATAGCTTTATCCTCTCATTAGCTCTCTCACCGATAATCCTTAGCACGGCACTTACCTCTTTAAATGATAATGTTCTCTTATAGCTTTGTGATCCATCAGCATTTATCTCCGGAACATTACTTAGGTATAGCTTCATTAAGTCATGGACATAGTCATCAGGCTTTATGTTAGACCAATCAAACCTTTCACTCTGTGGTGAGCCAAACTCCATATCACCACTCATAAGGTCAACAGACGGCATAGCAAGCTGTAGAGTAGCCTGTACCATCTCTGTATCATTATACATGGTATACATGTCATAGAAGTATAAAGCATGAGCATACCTTGTTGCACCCTCTGATGTATCTATAGCAAGAGCATCTCTTAGCCCATTCTCAGCAGCTTCTTTTATGCTCATTACCTCTTTAGATTTATGTCTTATAACCTCTACTTGCTTCTTACCATAGTCCTCTGCTAAAGCCCTTGTGTAGTTTTCAATTATATTATTAAATGATTCACCAAGAGACCTCTGCTCAACAACATATTTATTATTTAGATATGAGTTCTGTATGATAGCAACACGTATAGACTTCTCAAAGTGTGTTATAGACCGTGCTGTAACATTACGTTGATGTTTTATTTTAATAGCATTAGCCTTATACAGTCTACTTGTTGTAACCTCAGAGTTTTTGTCTCCATTGTAAAAGCTATCAATAAAGTCCCTTGCCTCTGAATCTACTTGTTCATAGGCTACTTTGGCATTACTTTTCAAACTATCTCTTAATTCTTCCATTTTATCACTAAAATCACCATTTTCTATTTCAATATAAAACTCAGATAAACGTTGGTCAGCTCTATAGACCATACTAAAGGATTTTAGATGACCTCTGATGAAGTCTTTAAATCTTTTCCGTAGTAAACAGCATTTTATACATCAAAGATACGATTTTTGTAAACAAAACCACAACTCATTTCTGTATATAAATCACAACTCCACCAATTTAGTTGGCTCGTAGCTGCAAATAGTTTTAAAATGTCAATTTAAATAAAAACTACACGTGTTAACTTCCACAAAATATTGACACTCTACTTTATTTTACATTTGTAGCCGATAAAGGTTTGTTATGTTCGGTTACATAATTATTATGTTGTGTTTTATTAATCCTAATAATAGTATTCAATCCGACAAGACTCATTTTTTCCAAATTTTTGAAGAAAATCAGCCATATTGTATAGTGTATTTTGCTCAAAATTAGACAGTTCTAGTAGTGCTAATTTTACTTCTACATACGAATTAAGCAAATCGACTATTGCTTCCTCTACAGTTTTGCATATTCCAAAAAACCTACTCCATATTCGTATTGTGGAACTGTGGTAAATAATCTATCTTTTTCACACTTAGTTATAACGTCTACTCCTCTATACGAGGTCTTTGATGGGTATTACCTTTTTGTTTTTAGGTGCCAAATATATTTGAAGTATTAATAACTTGTGAACACTATTTTTAAAAGGCTATCACATAGTAAATATACAAATAAACCCTATGTCCCTACGTGTTTTTTTAAAAACTTCCCTTATATTTGTCAGTAATTCTGATAATCATAAAATGTTCATGCAAATGCTTAATAAATCCCTTCTTAAACCTAAAAAGTCGGTGCCTATTGTAGTGTCTCTTTTGATTTTGGCAGTTTATACTTTTAGTAGTATCCAAAATAAGCGTTCTGAAAGGGATGAGAATATTCATGAAACACCTACTTTCATCCACGGCAAAGTCATCAAAATATTCGATGGGGATACTTATGAGTTGCTGACTGCGGATAATCAGCGGTTTAGGATTAGGATGGAGGGGATAGATGCGCCTGAAGGGGGGATGTCGTTTTATAGGGTGTCGAAAAATTATTTGACGGAATTGTGTGCTGGCAAAATGGTGGAGATAAAAATTAAGGAAAAAGACCATTATGGAAGATATGTGGCTTTTACTTTCTTGGAAGATGGACGGGAGCTAAGTCATGAAATGGTGAAAGCCGGACTGGCTTGGCATTATAAACAATACAACGATGACCAATCTTTGGCAGACTTGGAAATTGAGGCAAGGGAAGCAAAACGGGGATTGTGGCGGGATAAGAATCCTATGGCGCCATGGACGGCCAGAAAACTTCGCAGACAAGGGGTTTCAACCAAAGATTCATTTAATATTACGGTGGAAAGACAGTAAATGCTATAGTTTGTAACTTCCTTTTAGGAATATACTGTGAGCTGCTTTATTGCTTTCGTAAAAATGCAAGTCCTAAAAACTATATCTACTTTTAAATTGTTCAATATATTGTAGTGCTTTAACTCTAAAACTCCCAAATTATGCAAGATAAAATTATAACTATCAGAAGGTATCAGCGCATAGAGGAAGCGCAATTGGATTGGGCTTTGTTGAATGACAAAGGGATAGAAGCTATTGTTTATGATTCTACCGTGGTGCAGGTGATGCCCTTTTTACAAGATCAAGCTGGCGCTGTGGAATTGCATGTTTTTGATAAGGACGTGGAAAAAGCTTTGGAAATTTTGGCCGATTACCACCAACTTGATAGCTGAATATCCCGTATTGCTTATAGTATTCCTATTATTTCTGATAAGGGCTTGAATACAAAGTCCCTTGCAAATATATGCGGATGCGGAATGGTCAATTCGTCCGTTTCAATGGTGTAATTTCCGTATAACAATATATCTATATCAATTATTCTATCTTGATAAATGCCATCCACAGATTTGTGTTCTCTACCCATAGCTTTCTCAATGGCTTGCAGTCGGTGTAATAGCACTAAAGGCTCTAATTCAGTGTCGATTAATACTACTGCATTCACAAATTGATTGTCCGATTCAAAACCCATAGGTGCTGAATAATAGAAGGAAGATTGTCGCAGCACTTGACCGGCTTCAGCGTTTATCAACTGCACAGCCAATCGTATATTCTCTTCTTTATTACCTAAATTGCTACCTAAACCAAGATATGTTTGCATCTTTGTAGAATGAATGGGTTCGCTTGCGAAGATAAGGTTTTTTGTTCAACTACTTTTAAATATTGATTTTATGTCTTTCTTAGATGCTGATATATTTATCACAGAGGATGGTTCTCATTCCTTGATTCATCCGCAATTAGAAGAAACTTATCATTCTAATCACGGGGCTATACAAGAATCTCTACATACTTTTATTCATGCGGGTTTACACGAATGTACTCAAAAGGATTTGCAAGTTTTGGAAATTGGTTTTGGTACGGGTTTAAATGCTTTTCTGACTTTATTAGAAGCGGAGAAAAAGCAATTGAATATTCAATATACTGCAATTGAACTTTTCCCAATAAGTATGTCGGTAGCGCAAACATTAAACTACCCTGAATTGAGTGCAAAAGGTAAAAAAGAGAAATTTTACCTTTTGCATAGTGCTGCTTGGGATGAAATAATTGAAATAAGACCTAATTTTCAATTGCATAAATTACAAGCTGATTTTACAACATTAGCATTAACAGGTAAGTTTGATTTGATATATTTTGATGCGTTTTCACCGGATAAACAACCGGAAATGTGGACGGATGAACGCTTTCAAATGCTTTATAATGCTTGCAATGAGGGTGCTGTATTGACTACCTATTCAGCCAAGGGCTCAGTGCGCCGGGCTATGCAAACTGCCGGATTTATAGTTGAAAGAATAGGGGGTGCAAAAGGTAAAAGAGAGATGTTACGTGCCCGGAAAGCTTACTTACTCACCAATATGCTCAATTCGTACAAAAGATAGAGGGGAAGTGCTACTACAGACATGGTAAATGGGTCGGTGGTAGGTGTAATCAATGCAGAAAGTATAAGCAAAATAACAAAAGCATAGGAGCGTACCTTTTTTAGCATTTGCTTATTAATTAATCCAATTTTGGATAATAGATAAGCCAATACCGGCATTTCGAACATGATGCCTAAACTGAAAGTCAGTATGTACAGCGTACCCATATAGGATTGTAAAGAAATCTGATTGGGAACCAATTCAGACACTTCGTAAGTCCCTAAGAATCTTACCGTAAGAGGAAAAATCACAAAATAGCTTGTAATAACACCAAGGTAAAACAGGAAAGAAGATGATAAGAAAACAACACCTACATGTGATTTTTCATTGGGATATAAGGCAGGCTTTACAAATTTCCAAATTTCAAAAAGCAGATAAGGAACTACCAAAACCAAACCTAAGCTAAAAGAGGAGGTGATATGCGTCATTAGCTGCCCCGCCAAGTTGAAGTTAATCAGCTTGATATTAAATGATTCTGGACATAAATCAGGGAAACGCAGTAACTCTCCAAGAGAACAAAGTGTTCGATAGAACCAGAAATCAGAATTTAAAGGAGCAAAAACGACTTTCGTAAAAACGAAATCTTTGGTAGAAAATATAAGTATAAAAGCTATGATTACAGCTATCAATATGCGGAAGACAGTCCACCGCAGTACTTCCAAATGCTCCCAAAAAGATAAGTTACCTTCCTTATCCGGCTTATTTGACATAGGTTAAAAACTTATTTTTTCTCGAGATCGTCCAATGTAGCATTGATTTCATCGTCAACTTCTTTGACGCCTTTTTTGAACTGACTAACGCCTTTACCCAAGCCACGGATCAACTCGTGAATTTTTTTACCAACAAAAATAGATAAAACTACAAGGGCAATTAAAACAATTTCACCAGTACCCAAAGCCCATAAAGTAATCATGTTTAACATAATGAATGTTTTTAAATATGAACTGCAAATATACGTTTTTTCTTTTATTCTAAAGATAGAACAGATTGATATTTCAAATTTTTAATGTAAAAAATAGTATTAAATGATGCTTATTCCATTGAAAATTACGATATTTGTTCAGTTTTTAATTCCAAAATTTTAAGATGCCATGCGAAAGTTTATCCTCATATTATTAGGTGTAATATCCTTTTTGCATGCTGCTTACGCAAAAACTGACAGCATTGATTATCAGATTGTAAAGGCAAAAGTGGTGGATGGTCAAACCAATCAGCCCTTGACTTATTGCAATATTTTGTTGGTAGGTACTCATATAGCCACAGTTACAAATTCTGAAGGTGATTTTATCTTGAAAGTGCCCGTGTCTTCACAAAATGCTAAATTATCTATTCATCATATTGCCTATAGAAGTGTTGAGCTTAGTGCTGA
>CAYPYZ010000142.1:0-5336 GCA_964414805.1 uncultured Paludibacter sp. | reverse complement strand
GAGCGATAAATAGCCTATTACCAATATGAAATGCTCGAACCAGCGCAGTTGGTTATCATCGCAACCCAAAGCGCGTTTTTGGGTGAACATATGCACAAATAATTCCCCTAAACTTTTCACATATTTGGAGAAAGGCACTTTCACTTTAGGTTTTATAATGGTAAAATACCACATGCGGGCCACATTCGGTAGTAGTATTACAAGACCTATGCTTCCAATGGCAATGGCTTCGAACATATGACCTGTATGCAGCATGCTTGCCAAGTCATATTCCACAGTATGAGCGAAATAGAGTACACCTAAGAAGATAAGTACAAAGGCTGTTAAGGTAAGGGACAGGTATTTATACAATAAACCTGAAAGTCCTGTCCAGTCATACATAGCTGTCAAATAACGCCTTAGCGACATCATCAATTCAGCAGGATGGGCTTCTTGCGGACAATAGGTGGAGCATTCCCCACAATAATAACATTCCCAAGGCTTTAAAGAAGCTTTCATATCGTCTTCAAGTCCCAAAGTACTCAAGCGAACCATTTCTCTTGGAAAAGAGCTTTCGGTAGTGGATAAAGAACATACAGCGGTGCAATTGCCACAATTATAACAAGCGTTGAAATTGATAGCACCGTACTTTTTTAATTCGTTTGCAAATGCAGGATTAATACTCGACATCAGGCATTTAATTTATAAGTGAAATACTCGTCCATATCATCTAAGGTTCCGGTTTGCACGAAACCATATTTTATGAGAGACATCAGGTAATACATAGCCACCTCAGAAGGTAAATTTACCTTTTGCGCTATCTCGGAAACGGTTAATTCTCCTTCTTTCAACGCATCTAAAATTAGTTTTTTATGGCGGTTGTATTCTTTCAGACTATCCTTGGCCTGATCGGGGACACCGCCCAATTTATCGCGTAAATATTTTGCTGTTTTACCTTTTTCTACTTCCATAATTTCTTCAAAAAGCTTTGTATATTATTTTATCAAGCTAATGCATCTATCATACTCATTATCTCTTCGCTTGAACTGGCAATCACATCGATGGCATCGGGTTCACAAACAGGAGTACACATACCACAACCCTTGCATACCGCATTGTTGATAGCTGCAATGGTTTTACCATTTGCTTCAATTTTCAATATGGCATCAAACGGACAAGCCTCCTCGCAGGCGCCGCACCAAGAACATTTTTCGGCATCTATCACCGCTATTAAAGGCTCAACTTCCAATTCGCCTTTGCTTACGATGGAGTATGATTTGGTAGCAGCTGACAATGCGGAGTTGATAGATTCGGTAATGTTTTTTGGTCCTTGACAAGTCCCGGCTATAGTAAAACCGTCAATGACAGTCTCCACCGGACGTAATTTCATATGTACTTCATTGTAGAAATGATCGCGTCCTTTTGGTAATTTAAAAAGTGAACCGATTGAATTGTCAGCTCTTGGAACCATGCCGGTCACCAAGACTACCAAATCAGCTTCCAGTGATACTTCCCTGTTGGCAGTCAGTATATCATTGATTTTTACAAGTGGTTTTTTACCTTTTGCATCCACTTCAGCCAAGCCATCTCCATAAGATTGCAGATAAATATCCCCTTGTCTTAATGAATCTGCATACAGTATTTCTTGTTTGCCATAAGTCCTTAACCCACGTGTAAAATGGTAGTTTTGTATATCAGCAAATTTTTGCTTGGCCTGCAAAGCCGCATGAATAGTGGATGTACAGCAGTTCCGAGAGCAATAAGTATTGCCTCCCTCAGGCTGTCTGCTGCCTACGCAATAGATAAAAGCAATGTTTTTTACCTTTTGCCCCCTATACATTAATTGGTCTGTTTGAGAATCAATCAGTCTTTTAAACTGTGGCAGGGTAATTATCTTATCTGAATGACCATATCCAAACTCGCCTGTTTCTGGTGTATAGGTATCAAAACCGGTAGCCATCAATACAGAACCCACTACCGCTTCCATGGTCTCTTCTTGTTGAGAGAAATCAATAGCAGCACAAACCTCCTCACACAATCCACATCTTGTACAATTTTTTATATCAATTACGGCAGTTCTCGGATGGATATCAGGATGATTTTGATAAATAGCTTTACGCTTAGTCAGCCCAAAATCAAATTCATCCTCCACTTCTATCGGACAAACCTCTATAGCTTTGGCTATCTCTTCATGATGCCAATTACTTTTTACATAACGTGGTGTACGCTTGATTTGCAGCGTGATATGTCCCACACTACCTTTATTACTGATTACCTCGGCATTCGTCAATAAGGTTATATTGGGTTTGGTTAACAGCTCTTGATACAGTCTGTTGACGATTTGTTTGCCGGTTTCATCGGAAGTAGATAAGCTGTCCCATTGCGCCACACGCCCACCCACATGAGTTTCCTTTTCTATTAAAATAACTTCAGTACCTTTTTCAGCCAGAGAAATAGCAGCCTTCATACCTGCTACTCCGGCGCCAATAACAGCCACAGCCTTGACTGTTTCAATTTTATTACTTTCTAAAGCATCTGCAAATTTAGCTTTGGCAACAGCTGCTTTTACTAAGTGAATGGCCTTTTCGGTAGCACCGCTTTTATCATTGGAATGTGCCCAAGAAGCTTGTTCGCGTATATTGGCATGCACATAAGTATATTGGTTCAAATTGGCGCGCTCCGACACATTGCGGAAGGTAGTAAGATGCAGTTTAGGTGAACAAGAAGCTACCACCACACCATCTAAACCGTGGGTTTCTATGTCTTCTATCATCTCTCGCTGATTGGCATCAGAACAAGCAAACATGGTGGTTTTGGACAAGAATACAATTTCATCACCTTCCACCGCCTGTTTTACCTTTTCAACATCCACATAGTCGGAGATATTGCCACCGCAATGACAAACATAAACGCCTATTTTTTTTCCTTTTTTCATTGATAATAATTTACTGAAAACTATGAATTGATATGAGTCGTTTGTTTGTGACTATTTAATTTTTAGACATTTGTAAATAGCTGATTGCTTCAGAGGAAGCAGCGCCTGCTGATAAAATGGAATCGGGTATATCCATAGGACCTGTGGCTGTTCCTGCTACAAAAACTCCGTCTATATTGGTCTTGGCAGGACTCAGCAAAGCATCTTTTTGACCTACAAAATTGAATTGATCAAGGGCTAATTTTTCACCTGTAAACATTTCATCTACTTCACCATTGGGCAATACGCCATTGGCAAGTATCACCATATCATGCTCAGCTTCACGCAGTCTGCCTTCATTGATATCTTCATAACGTAAAATCAAATTACCATTTTCTTTGGCCTTAATCCGTCCAATTTTACCTTTTACGAAATTCACACCCATACCTTTTGCTTGCTCGTAAAATTCCTCAAAACCTTTTCCGAAAGAGCGTATATTGATATAATAAATGGTCACATCCGCCATTGGCAAAGCACCCATCAACAGTTGCGCCTGCTTGATTGAATACATGCAGCAGATTTGCGAACAAATGGGATTACCGATGGTTGCATCACGCGAACCAACACATAATACATAGGCAATTTTATCAGGCATTTTGCCATCGCTTGGTCGTAGGATGGTGTTGAAAGGGCGGGTAGGAGCGAGTTGCCTTTCCATTTGCAGAGCGGTAAGGACATTTTTATATTCCCCAAAACCATAACGAGGCATTTTTTTAGGATCAAACATATTGAATCCTGTAGCCAATACCACCGTCTGTACATGCAAGTTAAGTTCCTCCGGCTCCATGGTAAAATCGATGCAGTTGGTTGGACAAACCTTTTCGCAAGCACCGCAAAGAGTACAATTGTCAATGTCAATTGCTGCGGCTTTAGGACTACAAATGCTAAAAGGAATAAAGGCCGCTTTACGACCTACCAATCCAAACTGGTATTCATCGGAAACGCTGACCGGACAAGCCTCTTCGCAAAGCTGGCAAGAAGTGCAATCTTCTATATGTACATAGCGCGGTTTGCGTAAGACTTTGGCAACGAACTCCATATCACTGACTTTGTGGATATGGCTTACCTCGCTGCTTGTAAATATGGTGATATTCGGGTGTCGAGACATCTCCGATATTTTAGGCGTAGTGATACAGGCTGCACAATCGAGTGTAGGAAATACCTTGCTTAGCAGAATCATCTTTCCACCAACTGTCAAATCTTTCTCCACTACCAACACCTTATAGCCGGTATTGGCAAGGTTTAGCGCTGCTTCACTTCCGGCTATTCCGGCACCTATGACCAATGCATCATAGCTTATGTTTTTGATAGGCTTATCCATCAGCATGTAGGGTTTTTAGCAGATAATCGTTGAAACTGCGTATTTGTTTAACAAAAGACTCGCTGCACACAGAGCAGATTGCAGCCATACGCAAGCGAGCCGGATCTAAATCTTTTGATCTCATCAGTTCATGGGATTTACTGACCAAATTACCGGTCTTTTCAGTACAAGTCTCACCATATACGCAATCCGTACCATCGGCAGCAATGAATACACCGTCGAATCCTTTCTCATAAGCATATAAAATCCAAGATGGCTTGATACCACTCGAACAAGGTACGGAAATGGTATAAACTGTTGGAGGATAATGCAGTTTCAGTAAGCCGGCCATATCAATAGCCGGATCGGAAATCTTCTCGGTTGAGAATACTAAAATTTTAGCTGTTTTGTTGGTAATCATATGAAACTGATGTGATGTTCAAGCGAAATAAACGAAACTGATTATTGCTTTCTAAGATAAACTTTAAAGTAACCGCTGTCTTCTACCGTTCCTACGAACTCATGCCCTTGCTTTTTGCACCATTTGGCTACATCTTGTTTCGTACCTTCATCGGAAGAAAGAATTTCCATTACTTCACCTGCTTGGATAGTTCCTATGGCTTTTTTAGCTTCTAAAAGCGGACCCGGACAAGCTGTTCCTCTCGCATCTACTGATTTACCTACTTCAATTGAACTTAAATCTACTGTTGACATAATGATAAAATTTTATGTTGGTTATTAATATGTTTTCTAAATAAATAGTTGAATAGCACTTTCCCCTGCGTCTGTAACGAAGGTAGCTGCACCTGCATAACTCAAATTGGGATAATCGATGAATTCTTCCTTTTTGAATCCCATCAAGCCCATAGACATTTCACAAACAATGATTTCAATACCTAAATCACCGGCTTCTTTAAACATGGTTTGCAAAGACATGACATTTTGTTTCTTCATCAGATAGCTGATCATTTTGGGACCCATGCCTGCCATATTCATATTTGAAAGTTTCAGTTTTTTACTGCCTTTCGGTAACATCAGACCGAACATTTTAGAAATAAAATCTTTGCCCTTAGGCGATTTATT
>CAYPYZ010000141.1:0-5363 GCA_964414805.1 uncultured Paludibacter sp. | reverse complement strand
CATCATCAATCAGCATTTTTATCCGTTTAATGTTCTTTTCCTCTATCATCGTTGAACCTCTATTTCGTGTTTATGCTCCTTCTTCTGGTTCTGGTGCAGATTCTGGGACCTGTGTACCGTATTCTTTGAGTACTTCACGTACAGCGAACGCCACGATACCTATTGCTATTCCTGCTTCTGGGTATGCTTTTACGATTTCTCCGCTGTATGCTAAGAACCCGGCACCTAATGCTAGCAGAATTAGCGATACTATCCTATATTTTGCTGGTATGCTTGCCATAGAATTTTCCTCCTATTGTTTTTAAATAAACGTTATCTCTCCTCTGGTTTTGTCGGTTCATGTTTTCTATCTGGGGCGTCATTAGGCTCTTGAGGAGTTTCTTCTTCCGGTTCTTCGGTTGGGTCCTTTCTAGCGCCTGGTCTAATAACTTCTGATTCTTGGCTAGGTACTTCAATATCTTCGATTGGGACAGCGGCTCCTTTGTATCCTAATGCGTTCCTAGCTTCTGTTCTGTATATAAGACCTTCTCTAACGGCAGGAAACAGCCAAGTCGCTGTTTTTGAGCCTTCTTCTACACTCATAACTGGGAAATTTAGGTATAATTCGAAATAATCTTCACCTTGAATGTGTCCTTGTGTTTCCAAATATGGCCGGTAGACTTTATCTGTGAGTATGTCACTTATAGTTTCCTGTATGTCCCTTAAATGTTCTAGATAACTTTGGAATTGCATTCGGCTGATTGAGAGATTATCCCCACGTGCGCCAATTAACATTAGTGGAACGCCCACAGTAATTCCGAATGTTTCTTGTAAATTCTGTATAATGGGCGTAAAGTCTATCAAGCCAGCATCAGTTCCAATTACCTTACTGTCTACGAGTGCGTCTGTTGCTATATCGCTACCTACGTCTAATTGTTCAACTAACGAGTTTAAGAATTTTTGAATCTCAGCCGGGTCTATCTTCACACCTTCATTCTCTAATCCGCTAGAAACTAACCAGTGTATGATTGGAATTGCAAATCTATCAATCAAAATAGCTGTATTCTGCTGTGAGTTCAAAATGAGTTCTAATATTTGGATTACGGGCCCGAATATACTGTTACCAAAAAGTTCACCAGTTTGTGGGTCTAATGGAAATGCGATTAGTTCTTCGGGCATTAGTTCTGTCTCGGTACCTTGGCTTCTATATTTCCATTTTGTTAATGCCCCGTTTTCTATTACTGGTGTAAGGTACTGAGGATGAATTGTGTATGCTTGTATAGGAATGCCAGCTCCTTTATCATATTGAATATAAAGAAAGCCCGTTCCGTACTTGAGCATATCTCTTACTACTGCTCTTAGTATACTTCTTGTTATTTTTATATCAATTTGTTTTGTTAATAATTCTATTTCTTCTATTCGTTTTCCTTCAAAATCAGTACATGTAACTGAATAATTCATCCTAGTGGTGTCACCAGCTAGTTTTTGGATTACTCTGTTCATGATAGTGTTGCTGTATAAGCCATCTATTAAATCAAACGATAACGCCTGAGAACCTGTTACATTTTTGTATGATGCAAATACTTGGCTCTGAGTCATTACAGGATATTTATATACATTTGTTGACGGTGTTTTTGTTTTTGGCTTTGAACTTGCCAGCTTCAATTCTATGGGTCCCAATTTCATTATATTCGTCCTCTTAATCTGCTATTTTTTCCTACTCGTGGATTTTTATTTTTAGTTAATGGATTTAATGAGTTTAATACATTCATTCCTGCTGATATTACATTAATTTCACCTAATGCGCTGTATATACCTCTGTCGGCCGCTGCACATAGCATAAATGAATCTATGTAATCGTCGCTTCCGCCTCTCATTTTTTCATATCCAATTTTTCCTGTTTTTTCACTTATTACTCTTTTATATGATAGCATTTCGTTTATTAACATTCTATTATATACAAACGAGATTTTTTCTCGTTCCATGTCCAGCACTGTTGCTTCTACGAGTCCTTTTTTCTTTTCTGGTCCTGCGAAATTAAACCCTTCTAATCTGATTCCAGTTCCTTTTACTAATTCTTGAAATTCTTCTATAACTGAGCCACCCACTCCTGTTTTATCTATCATCATTTTGCGGAGATGAGGAAATCGGGTCCTTAGGGTTGTAAAACAGTATTTTGCTATTTCTTTATAGCTTGTACCTAATGGAAATGCTTTTATAAAAATAACTTTTAATTTATCGTTTGGTAGTCTTTCTGCTACGGTTAGTACACTGTTGTTTCGTTGTTTACCAAGGTCAAGACCCATTACACATTCGTTGTTGCTTGAGAACTGTTGCGATTCTTCTGTCAATGTGCATGCTTCTATCAATTCTTTAGGAAATACGGTACCTATGGTATCCATCCATTCTAGACAATATTCTCGCAGAAAGTCAACTTCCCCCATACGTTTTCTGTCCATTTTTAGTTCAGGAATCTTAACACGCTTGGTTCCGCTTTCAATTATTTCACTCAAATCGTCAAGATACGCTGTCTGTCGCTGAAATACTACGAAGTGTTCTTCATCGGTTGATACGTCTATCTTGCGAACTTTATTCTTCTCAAGTATCAATTTGGCATCGGTATATGTATCCCAAAACATTCCTATCTTGCCTAATGGTGTTCCACTCATTACTTGGTATTTTTTGCCAGGAGTACCACGCATAATGGGTAGAATGAATCCGTATACTCTGTCTGGTATTTGCTGAGCTTCGTCGAATGCTAGATATCGTGCACCTCGACCTAACTGAGCTACACCTTCTTTTCCTGCTGATGCGAGGTTGATTCGGCTTCCGTTCTGTAGTGCCATTGTGGTGGCATTGGTTTTGGTAAACATGTCGCCTAGCATTGGACTTCGCTGAATCAGGTCTTGGACTTCGTTACCAAAGTCCTGTGCCTGACTCCAACTTGGTAAAACTACGAGAGAGCGTAAGCTAGGGGTAAAAAAAGTTTTGTGTAGTATATCCCATCTTATTGTCGTAGACTTGGATAAACGCCTCGCCCAGAAAAGCATTCTATATGCTTCGTCACATCTTAGAAACTGCGATTGATGCGGTTCAAGGACATAAAGCTCTCCGTCTTCTGCATATAGTGTGTTTTCTACGAAGAACTTCGGGTCGGCTTGACAAGACTGTACAAAGTCTACCTTATCTTGATAAGAAATCATAATAATACTAACTATAATATATTTATTACCCGTTCTACTATATAAACCCCTATGCTCAGAACCAAAACATTTATATACTATGACATTCATATAATGATACATGTACAGGGATAATCCACAAGATGTTTACAAGAGTGCAACTGAAATAAACCGCAAAGTTATGGAAGCACTTGCAAACGATGCTATTAATAGAGCCGTAGAGAAAGGGATGCTTGAATCACCATTATATTTGGCAAGAGAGATTGTAAAGGTGTTAAAAAAAAATGACTCTGATAAAAGCGTACCTTAATGTGTATGACCATCTCACCAATGATGGTGAGGAAGTGTTAGCGAGGGTTATACTACGAGTATTAAGAGGTAAAAGACATGAACAATGTAAAAATAGATGAATATAAAAAAAATAAGTATGCAGTGTATATAGATTTGGATAAAAACAAAGAAAGGAACTATGATGTGAGCAGAGAGCTCAAAAGCCCACTAGTTGTGTTTGATTATAACAAAGAAGGCGAATTGATTGGTATTGAGATAATAGGGGACTTGGTATAATGGCAACATCAACTGGGCGAGATGTTGAAGCCTTTTTTGGATTCTTCGCCTTTACCATTGTTATAGTTTTCACACTTGCAGTTGTTGCGGGTGTTTTTTTAGAATTAGAAAAAGAACCATTTGCTGAGCGAGGCATTTGTACTGACAAATATACTGAGAATGGTACATATTTTGTCAAAATTGATAACAAGTCATTTGAGGTTGAGGAATTTTATTATGATGCGCTTATAATTGGGGAAGGATATTCTGCCACTGGTTATAAAGGTAAGATAGATGAAGTTCAGAAGTATACCGAAGATTCGGGGATGTAAAGATGGAAGAGTTGGCAAAGTTTATATTAAACAATACTAATACAACAGTTTTCTTTGATGCAAGGGAAAATTACGAAGATTTTAAGTTCGAGTTAACAGTTTGGAACCAATATTTGTGTCCTTGTGGGGTACCTAGATGGTACTTAAACCATTTTATACGATACCCCACATCAAATAAGCCAGAAGAGGTTGAGATTGCGTTAGAAGAAAATTTGGTGCACCCTGAGATTGCAATTTGGGTAACTAAGCAAAAAATGATTGAGATTTTTGAGTCTCTTCATAATATTCAAATGGAGGTTCTTAATCAATTGGAGACAACGATGGTGGAATAATGAAAAAAGATAGATATTTAATGAAAACTCCCGAGAGGTACAGAGATGAAGCTGCATTAAAGAAATACTTCCAAATGCAAAGTTTTAGTGAATGGGAACATGGTGGGATGTGTCCTTGGCAAGCCTATAAACGTATAATGTTTAAGGACATAAAATACACTTTATATATTCGTGAAAGACATGAGCACACAACCGCAGACATAATGTATGGTTGGACGGGTTTATTCCGACGTTATGACAACTTTTGCGGCATTTTAGCAGAGATTGATTTGGAAGATGATATGGATGTGGCTCATCCTGACAAAATACTGGAAGGATATATTGCCGATACTATGTTTGATTTTGAAAACCCTCATAAAGAACTTTTTGAACGAGTTGAGAATAAAGCTAAAGAGTTTTTTGAAAAAAACAAGTATAACCCTTATATACCGGGGAGGAATCTTTAAATGGAAGAATATAGAAAAATTTTATTAATGGGATTTGGGTTTGTTATCCTTGCAATGTATTTCGCATATTCAACTCAAAATATCAGCATTCCACCTTTTGCGGTTATATTGCTTATAAGTGGATATGCCGTGCTTAGCACGATAATTATGGCTTGTGATTAAAATGAGGGACGAAGTAAGATTTTTCGGAGGAGTTGCGCTTTTCCTTTGTTTGGTGATGACGGTGGTTATTCTTTTCCAGACACATGAGAGGGATAAAGAATATCAGGAAAGTGACTTCAGGCCAATGAATGTAACGGTTTTAAACAGGTATAATGTAACGGAAACTTGGGAGTCAGAAGATGGTACTTTTGGCGGGGATTATATGGTAGTAGAATTTTTTGTCCTTGAGGACAACTCTACAAAGTATTACACAACTGGTCAAAATAGGTGGAACGATTTCCAAATTGGAAAGAGTTGCACTATTGCAAAGACAAACTTAAGAGGAATATAAATGATTCGTGACGGAATTGACACTGGCAGATGTTATCCTTGGAAGGTAAGCAA
>CAYPYZ010000140.1:442-5393 GCA_964414805.1 uncultured Paludibacter sp. | reverse complement strand
CCGGTGCCAAATTCCAAGTCCTTATAAAAAGACTCAATTAATTCGGTCTTATCAGTTGCATCCAACATACGTTGAACTTCAGCCTTGGTTGCTGCATCATAACTCCCACCTAACCAAGCTTGTGCCTTCGCGATTACCTCTTGCAATAATTCTTTATTACCCATAATATTTTAAAATAAAAATTGTCATAAATTCTCACATTTGTTTCTCTTTAAAAGAAGCTTTGCAAAGTTACATTTTTTTTTGGCTTGACACAATTTTTTGTATTCTTTGGCTTGACCCAAAAAGAAAATAACCTGCTGGCGCGGATTTGTAGTCCGTGCTATGTAAGACTTCTTATAGAAATCTTACTCCACCTGACAAAATAGCAGACCTGCCTCTAAGAACCTTAAAGGAACTAATTTTGTTATACATTTACAGCTTTTAAAAACTTAATAAAATATTTTGCTTACTTTTGTTTGGTCAAGCAATACAATGATTACTACAATGAACTATTCTGAACAATTACATAATGTTTTACTTTTTAGCAAACAAGAAGCTGAGAGATTAGGCAATGACTATGTGGGTCCGGAGCACCTATTACTCGGTATGTTGCGTAATGGACAAGGCAAAGCCATAGAAATTATGCATGATTTGAAAGTCAATCTGCCACGCATTAAACAGAGGATTGAAAGTCAAATCAGGACTGAACCAAAAGCTGTTAAACAAGAAATTATTTTCTTAAAAACGGCAGAGCGCATCAAGAAAATCATGGAATTGGAAAGTATGAAATTTGATGCTCAAACTGCCGATACAGAACATCTACTCCTCGCTTTGCTAAAGGAAAAGAACAATTTAGCGGAAGTAGCTTTATTTGAAGAACAGCTAACCTACCAAGAAGTGAAGTCGTATTTGGAAACACCAAAATTAGATAATCCTTCTATGTCAAGTTTCCGCGATTTCCAAGAGGATGATGAGGAGGACGATGGACCAAAACCTCGTAAAAAAACACCGGCTGCATCTTCTGCTCAGCATTCAGAGACACCAGCATTAGATTCTTTCGGTACTGATATCACGAAAGCTGCTATGGAGGATCGCTTAGATCCCATCGTTGGTCGTGAAAAAGAAATAGAACGTTTAGCACAGATTCTCAGTCGCCGCAAAAAAAACAACCCCGTACTTATAGGTGACCCCGGCGTGGGTAAATCAGCCATAGTAGAGGGTTTAGCTTTGAGGATTGTGCAAAGGAAAGTCTCAAGAGTATTGTTTGATAAACGTGTGGTAGCATTGGATATGGCATCTATTGTGGCTGGCACTAAGTATCGTGGACAATTTGAAGAAAGGATTAAAGCTATTTTAAACGAATTACAAAAAAATCCACATGTCATACTGTTTATTGATGAAATTCACACTATAGTGGGAGCAGGTGGCGCACCCGGTTCTTTGGACGCTGCCAATATGCTAAAGCCCGCTCTATCAAGGGGCGAACTGCAATGTATTGGTGCTACGACCTTAGATGAGTATCGCCAAAGCATTGAGAAAGATGGGGCTTTAGAAAGAAGATTCCAAAAAATTATGGTCGATCCTACTACAGCGGAGGAAACGTTAACTATATTAGAAAACATACAAGATCGCTACGAATATCATCATAATGTGAGATATACTCCTGAAGCTATTAAAGCATGTGTCAAATTGACAGACCGCTATATTACAGATAGAAGTTTTCCCGATAAGGCTATAGATGCATTAGATGAAGCCGGTTCGCGTGTTCATATCAGCTCGGTTTCCGTTCCCGTTGAAATTGAGGAATTAGAGAAGAAAATTGATGAGTTGAAGAAGGAGAAAATGAAGGTGCTTAGCGAACAAAAGTACGAATTAGCGGGACCTATACGCGATCAAGAAAAGCAACATCAATATCAATTAGAAGATGCTATCAGACGTTGGGAAAAAGAATCACAACAAAACCCTGAAATTGTGGATGAGGAACAGGTAGCGGAAGTCATTGCCATGATGTCAGGCGTACCTGTACAAAGAATTGCACAGGCTGAAGGACTGAAACTCAGACAAATGAAGGATGAGTTAATTAAGAAAGTTATAGGCCAGGATGAAGCCGTTGAAAAAATTGTAAAAGCTATTCAGCGTAATCGTGTGGGATTGAAAGACCCAAGCAAACCTATAGGTTCTTTCATTTTCTTAGGTCCTACCGGTGTGGGAAAGACCCATTTAGCAAAAATACTATCTGAGTTTATGTTTGATAGTCAAGATGCCTTAGTGCGCGTTGACATGAGCGAATATATGGAGAAGTTCTCCGTGTCAAGACTGATAGGAGCACCTCCGGGATATGTTGGTTATGAAGAAGGCGGCCAGCTCACAGAGAAAGTAAGACGCAAACCTTATTCTGTCATCCTTTTAGATGAAATTGAAAAAGCACATCCCGATGTGTTTAATCTCTTGCTACAGATTATGGATGAGGGCAGGTTGACTGATAGTCTCGGCAGACGTATAGACTTTAAAAACACCATTATCATCATGACTTCCAATGTAGGAACACGTCAGTTGAAAGATTTTGGTAAAGGGGTTGGTTTTAATATAGATTCATCCGCTGAAATCGATTCGGAATATGCAAAAGGTGTTATTCAAAAGGCTTTAAATAGAACTTTTGCTCCTGAATTTATCAATAGAGTTGACGACGTACTTATTTTTGAACAATTAAGCAAAGAATCAATCAATAAAATTATAGATTTAGAATTAAGTGGGTTGTTTAAACGCGTTACTAACTTAGGTTTTGAAATCAAATTGACAGATGAAGCTAAAGATTTTATTGCTGATAAAGGCTATGATATTCAATTTGGTGCTCGACCACTCAAACGTGCTATTCAACGCTATTTGGAAGATGAATTAGCAGATGTTGTTTTGGCTGGAACGGCTCAAGAAGGCGACACCATACTTATGGAGCTGAACGAAGCCAAGGACGGTGTTAAAGCTAAAGTAGTGGCTAAAATAAAGATTTGATAACTATAAACATACAATGTTTTCAAAATAAACAGCTGATTATCTGCGGATAATCAGCTGTTGTTATCTAATTGATATAGCTCTACTTACCAAACTTTCAGTACTTGATACAATTGCTGAATCGGCAATCCCATCACATTGAAATATGAACCTTGTATATGCTCTACCCCCACAAAACCTATCCATTCCTGAACGCCATATGCTCCGGCTTTATCGTAAGGTTTATATTGATCTACATAATATTCAATTACATCAAGACTAAGCCTTGCAAAACGTACTTCAGTAATAGCTTGAAAGCTGTATTGACGCTCTTTTGTAGTAATACATACTCCGGTAATTACTTGATGTGTATTTCCTGAAAGTCTTTGCAAGATATTGATAGCATCAGCTCTATCTATCGGCTTTCCCAAAACTTGATCATTCAATAAAACAATGGTATCGGCAGTGATAAGCAAGGTGTTATCTTCCATTAAAGGACTATAAGCAGCCGCTTTTAGCTTGGCTAAATAACCCGCAGCATCTGCAGGAAGCACATCCTCAGGCAATTGCTCATCGGTATCTATAGGCATGACCTCGAATTCAATGTCTATACCGCTCAACAATTCTTTTCTTCTTGGGGATTGAGAACCAAGAATAATGTGGTATTTTTTTAAGTTATCTAAAATCAATGGAGTTTGTTTTTATTAATTAAAATATGAAGCATAGAAGTTCACTATATCCTCAAAGACAGACTATGCAAAAGGTAAAAAAATGGTGCAAAAAGTAAAACTATCACCATAATCAATCTTATCACTTTGAGTATGCGCTTATAGTCGCTACGATACTTAGCCTTGATCATCAAGTAGATAAACCATGCAAAAGGTAAAACGATACCTACTACAAGATATTGAGTAATCAAATTTCCTGTAAACGGATTATATTTAAAATCTAAGTAGAGGATAGAGAATATACTGAAAACCACCAAGGCTATGGCAATAAATTTGGCTGTATGAATACCCCAAACAATCGGCATAGTTCTATATTCCATTTCCTTATCGCCTTGTATATTGCTTATATCATGTACAATAGCCAAAATGAGCACAACAAAAAAGGTAAACACTGTGATAACTCCCACCCAAGCAAATGCTTGTCGGTACAATAGTCCATCGATATGCCAATTAGCAAGCGTCTGTAAATAAGCAAACTCGGCTAATAACACTATCAAAATCGATAAGGCAGCACTAAGAGCAAGGATGACATTTCCAACCAAGCATTGACGTTTATATGAAGCAGCATAAAACCAAAGTAGTCCCGGAACAAGTATAAAAATCAGGGCTAAAGACATGCTATGAACTTGCCAAGACAATAGTAAACCACAAGCAAGGCCTATGAAAGTACTTATTTGATATAGATACATAGCTTGTCGTTTACTAATAGAGCTACCGATAAGGAGTGTTGCAGGAGTGTTGATTTTATCTGTTTTTATATTAAAGTAATCTCGGATAATAAAAGCTCCGGCAGCTATTAATGTAGTGGCGAGTACCAATAAAACTACATTGAAGAAACTATTAATTGGATGTATGCTATCTGTATAAAGTATAGTTAAAACCACGAATCGCCGTATCATCAGTTGCATTACAGCAATGAAAAGTAGAGTTTGTAGACGAACTAATTTAAAATACTTAAACATAGAAGATGTATTTTTTGGAGCTTATCTGCAAAAGTAAACTATTTTCTTTAATCTTTCAATTTCCAAATAACAACAGTTAATATTCTGAATCCTGCCATTTATTTCATGAAAATGCGTATTTTTGCATACAGACTGATTAATATTACAATAGAAAAAACCATTACATGCATAAGAGCATATCAAAACTCACAAAGAATCTCCGAAACGACCAACTTAAAGAGTATTTTATATTCACTTATCACATACTATTTAATCTATTTATACGTTAATCAAGCTAAGATTATCCATTAG
>CAYPYZ010000140.1:0-432 GCA_964414805.1 uncultured Paludibacter sp. | reverse complement strand
TAATTCTACAATAGAAAATGCTATTACTTGCATAAGAGTATATTAAAACTCACTAAGAATCTCAAAAAACGACTATCTTAAAGAGTTTTTTATATTTACTGATCACATACTATTTAATCTATTTATACGTTAATCAAGCTAAGATTATCCATTAGTAAACATAATGATGTCTAACAATTAAATATCGTCGAAAAAAACTTGATTGATGATGAAAAAAAGCTTAATACTATTCTTTCTTCTTATCGTTGGCATACAGATTCATGCCCAAAACTTGAACAATTTGACCCCACAGCAACGAATGATGATGTTGCAACAATTAAACCCGAGTAACAGACAACAAGGACAAATGGGTGGCATGCAACAACTCAATACCGGAGGCATGCAAATGCAAGGCGGCGCTGCCCTACCGGGAAATGTGCAGCAGATGTCGGA
>CAYPYZ010000139.1:0-5401 GCA_964414805.1 uncultured Paludibacter sp. | reverse complement strand
TATTTAAATATATCATTGCTATCAATCATTTCAATAATGAATTAACCATTATAGAAAATTTAAAAGCAGGTGAGGTATCGGAAATAGATAATATTGAAGAGATTTTATCAAATAATAATTTTGCAAGCTATCATTTTCAAGCAGTTGGAGACGAACAATGTGATATTTCTGATGATGATTTTTTAAGGATGGTCAGACAAGGAAAGCAGGCCTGTAGTGAGGGGAAAGTCTCGCAGATAGTGCTTTCGCGAAGATTTTATCAACAATTTAAAGGGGATGATTTTATGTTGTATCGAAAATTGCGATCAGTCAATCCTTCGCCTTATTTATTTTACTTCAATTTTGGGGATTTTCGTATTTTTGGCTCTTCACCTGAAGCCCATTTAATTGTAGATGGCAACAATCAGAAAGCCTATATCAAGCCTATTGCAGGTACTTTTCGTCGTACGGGTGATGATGAAAAAGATTTAGCGATAGCTGAAAAATTAAGTTTAGATAAAAAAGAAAATGAAGAACATGAGATGTTAGTTGATTTGGCTATAGGTGATTTAAGTCTCAATACAACCAATGTAACCGTCGAAGTATTTAAGGAAGTACAATATTATTCACATGTTTTGCACTTAGTCTCGAAAGTAAGTGGAAAAACTACAAAAGACACCAAAATCATCAAATTATTTGCTGATACTTTTCCTGCAGGAACACTTACAGGTGCACCTAAACTCACTGCTATGCAACTAATTGATACCTTAGAGCCACATGATAGAGGTCCTTATGGCGGATGTATTGGGTATATTGGTTTTGATGGCAGTTTTAATCAAGCTATCACTATACGTTCATTTATCAGTAAGCAAAACACTTTATATTATCAAGCCGGTGCCGGTATCATTGCGAGTTCCGATGAAAACAGTGAACTTCAGGAAGTAAATAATAAATTAGCAGCCTTAAAGAAGGCCATTATATAAGAATTATAATAGAATTATAGAAGAACTATCATGCAACAAATTTTATATAGATTATTTGATCATCAGTCGCTTTCAAGAAATGAAGCCAATGAAATTATGACAAAAATTGCTTCAGGCGCATACAATGACGCTCAAATAGCAGCTTTTATCACCGTGTTTTTAATGCGAAGTATTGAGTTAGAGGAGATTATAGGATTTCGTGAAGCCTTGCTCTCTATGGCTTTAAAAATTGATTTATCAGCTTATGAAACCATAGATATAGTAGGAACCGGCGGCGATGGGAAAAATACATTCAATATATCCACAGCGGCTTGTTTTGTAGTTGCCGGAGCCGGCTATAAAGTTGCCAAACACGGAAATTATGGTGCTACTTCGGTCAGTGGTTCTTCGAATGTTTTAGAATTTTTCGGAGCAAAATTCAGCAATCAGGAATTACAAATTAAAAAGTCTTTGGAATTGACCGGTTTTACCTATTTACATGCTCCGTTCTTTAATCCGGCTATGAAAAATGTAGTACCGGTGAGGAAGAACCTTGCTGTCAGGACTTTTTTCAATGTACTTGGACCATTGATTAATCCTACTCAACCTAAATTTCAATTATTGGGAGTTTACGATTTAAAAATGATGCGGTTATATAATTATATATATCAAAATTTAGGAGTTAGATTTAGTATAGTGCATAGTCTGGACGGCTATGATGAAATTTCCTTGACTGAAAGCTGTAAAATCGTTAATAATACGGGCGAACAAGTTTATACACCTACACAATTAGGCCATCAAAAGATTAGTCAGCAAGCCTTATGGGGCGGAAATTCAGTAGCTGAGGCTGCAAGTATTTTCATGAATGTACTTGACAATCAAGCGAGTGAGGAGCAACAAGCAGCGGTAGTAATTAATGCAGCCATTGCCATACAGACTTTAAGGCCTGAAAAGAGTTTGGAAGCATGTAAACAAGAAGCCTTAGCTGCAATAGAGAGCGGAGCGGCTAAAAAGACTTTTAAAGAATTTATTAATATTTTCTCTTAATAAAAGACTATGACCATATTAGATAAAATCATTATTGACAAACAAATTGAGGTGGCAAATCGTAAAAATATGCTTAGCATTGATGATTTACGTTTTGCACCACTATATGATAGAGCATGTATTTCTCTCAAAAACAGCTTATTAAATTCATCAACAGGAATAATCGCTGAATTTAAAAGAAAATCTCCATCTAAGGGGTGGATAAAGGAAAATGCCGAAGTTTTAAGTATAGCGAGTGGCTATAATCAAGCTGGAGCTTCAGGCATATCTATCCTCACGGATACAAAGTATTTTGGAGGAGTTTCAGAGGATTTATCCACTGCTCGTCCACATATTCAAGTACCCATTTTACGCAAGGATTTTATGATTGATACCTATCAATTGCATGAATCCAAAGCGATGGGGGCAGATGTAGTTTTATTAATTGCTGCGGCACTGACTATTAAGGAGACCAAAGAGTTAGCTAAAACTGCCAAGCAGATAGGTTTGGAAGTTTTATTGGAAATACATCATCGAGATGAATTACATCATATCAATGAATATATTGATATCGTGGGCGTTAATAATCGCAATTTAAAGACTTTTGAGGTGGATGTGGATACCTCAGTTGCATTGGCAGAGCTAATCCCATCAGAGTTCCTAAAAATTAGTGAAAGTGGTATAAGTTCCCCTCACACTATCAAAGAACTTAGAGCAGTAGGTTTTCAAGGATTTTTAATGGGAGAAAATTTCATGAAAGAGGAGAATCCGGCACAAGCTCTACAAGATTTTATTACGCAATTATTATAATTTAAAACAAGCATAGCGTGTTGCCAATGAGTCTATTAATCAAAATATGCGGGATGCGGGATGCAAGTAATATCCAACAGATATTGACATTACCTATCGATTACATAGGATTTATCTTTTATCCAAAATCACCAAGATATGTAAGTTCCCCTGATGAATTTTCAGCAATACAATTCCCTGAGAGTTTAAAAAAAGTGGGTGTATTTGTGAATGCAGATGCGATTGAAATCATGCAAAAGGTAAAAATTTACGATTTGCATACTGTTCAATTGCATGGGAATGAATCGGTTCAGCTATGTCAATTCCTTCATAGCCAAGGGGTAGAAATCATCAAAGCATTCCAAATTCAAGAAGAATCGGATTTTAAGCAAGTACTACCCTATCAAACTTATGTAGATTACTTTTTATTTGACACTCAAACCAATGATTACGGAGGTTCAGGGAAAAAATTTGATTGGCAGTTATTAAAGTCATACCAAGCAACTACGCCATTTTTTTTGAGTGGTGGCATTGCACATGAAGATGTACTTACAATCAGCAAGTTAAAGCACTCTTTATTGGCAGGAATTGATTTAAACAGTCGATTTGAAACCTCACCCGGAATTAAAAATTATCCATTATTAGCATCATTTATCTATAAAATCAAAACAACATGAACCGTATTAATAAGTTATTCGATCAGAAAAAAAATAATATATTGTCGATTTACTTTACGGCAGGTTATCCGCAATTGAATGATACCACCCAAATTCTAAAAAGTTTAGAGAAAAACGGCGTAGATTTAGTGGAAATAGGTATCCCCTTTTCAGACCCTATCGCAGATGGTCCTACTATTCAGCAATCCAATCACATAGCTTTACAAAATGGTATGAGTATTCGCAAACTTTTTAATCAATTAAGCGATATTCGCAACCATATTCAAATACCTTTGGTACTTATGGGTTATTTGAATCCCATTATGCGCTTTGGTTTTGATGCTTTCTGCCAATCCTGCCAACAAGTTGGTATAGATGGTATTATCATACCGGATTTGCCAATGTCGGAGTATTTGAATGCATATAAAGGCATTGCAGAGGCATACGCATTAAAATTTATATTTTTAATAACACCAGAGACTTCCGAGGAGCGAATCAGAGCAATCGATAACAATACTGACGGTTTTATATATATGGTTTCGTCGGCAGCTGTTACAGGCACGCAACAATCCTTTGATGATCGTCTTGCCTATTTCAACCGTATCAATGCCATGCATCTGAAAAACCCACGTCTGATTGGTTTTGGTGTTTCCAATAAATCCACATTGACTATGGTTAATCAGTATGCCTCCGGTGCTATTGTAGGATCAGCATTTATAAAAACATTGGAGCAATCTGCGCAAATAGAGAATGCTGTGGAAGAACTAATGGAGAAATTATCACGTTGAAATTACTACGATTTGTATTGATAATTTAAATCCACAAGATGAACCTTCCCTATTCCCCTTTCATATCCACAAGATCCATATTCTTGTCTAAAATCTCCATGCTCAATGTAACAGATTCTCCTATGGCCTTTTCAATGTCATCGGGCTCTACACCAAGAAAATCACAAGCCAAAGACTTGTCTATAAACTGGTTAGAACATTGCAGACTTGCAAATTTCACAGGATGCAGACCCGGATCTAAATTAGCTTTTTGATTCTCTTTTAAAGATTTTCTACCAGCCAATTTGAATAAAAAGGTAGGAATAGTGATAATTTTTCTATTTTCGTAACCCATATATTGATGGAAAATAGTCAACATTTCCACCCAAGTCATATTATAATAACCAATTGGATAATAGTTTCCACCACGATTTCTTTCAACTGCACCTGCAATTGCTTGAGCTACTTGTTTGACAGTCACCATAGTAGTTCCACCCTTTGGATACATCGTTTTATCTTTCATTTTGCGTATTTGTTCCACTAAGAACACCCAAACAGGTTTTCTACCCGGTTGGGTACCAAAGATATAGGGTAATTCCAAGACAGCCACATCAAAATTTTCAGAAGCGTAGCTTAGGCTCATATTCAATTGGTCGACTCTACTTCTGATATACGGATGCCATTTATAAAGTTCATCTTTTGGTCTAACCCGTTCAAAATAAGTAAAATATGATCCACAAATCACCGCATGTTTAACGCCCACTTCTTTAGCAATTTTCATCAATCTTTCTAAGGCATCAATATTAAATTTCTTGAAAAGATCATAGATTGGAGCCGGTCCTGTCATCCGTTCATCGATACCGGCTGCAAACACAAAGGCCTCGCAGCCTGTCATACGTTTTTTCAGTTCCACATCAGGCATTTCCATAAAGTTTCCGAACTCTACTTCCATATCCTTGTGCAAAACAGAACCTTCCGGCAACGGTGGTAATGCCAAGCAACTCACTTCATGTCCACGATTAATTAACTCTTTTGCAGCCTCGCTACCCAACAGCCCAGTGCCGCCTACCATAAATACTTTCATTGTGTAATTTGATGTAATGTTTATAAATTGAAAATTGTAATAAATAATTTAATTACAAAAATAGGTAAATTGTTTGGGATTGCGTACTTGTGTGTATGTTCAATTTTTGGGAAATCATGACATGACTGTTGTATCTTT
>CAYPYZ010000138.1:0-5423 GCA_964414805.1 uncultured Paludibacter sp. | reverse complement strand
TCAGCTATTCATTTGAAGTTTCCGCCTGCTCCACATTCGGGGATTATCCCTATAGAAATAGAACACCTCTCTAAGGCATATGGCGATAATTTGGTGTTGGATGATATAGGCTTGATAATCAATAGGGGAGAAAAAGTAGCTTTTGTGGGTAAGAATGGTGCTGGTAAAACTACCTTAGTGAAATGCATCATGGAGGAAATTGAGTTTTCCGGAAAACTTAAATTGGGACACCAAGTGAAGATAGGCTATTTTGCACAAAATCATGCTGCTATGTTGGATGGTGATTTGACGGTTTTTCAGACCATAGACTATGTGGCAGTGGGGGATATACGGACTAAAATACGCGATATACTCGGTGCATTTATGTTTGGAGGCGATGCCATAGATAAAAAAGTGCAAGTACTTTCCGGTGGTGAACGGTCGCGATTGGCAATGATTAAACTGCTGTTGCAGCCCGTGAATTTATTGATTTTGGATGAGCCTACCAACCATTTGGATATGCGCTCTAAGGATGTTTTGAAAGAAGCTATCAAAGCTTTTAATGGCACAGCTATCATTGTTTCGCACGATAGAGAGTTTTTGGATGGATTGGTCAATAAAGTCTATGAGTTTTCCAATAAAAAAGTACGTGAACATTTGGGTGGTATTTATGAGTTTTTGGAGCATAAACAGATGGAAAATTTACAAGAACTTGAAAAAAATACGGTTATAGCTATTGCTGCGAAAACTACTGCATCCAAGACTATTTCAGATAATAAGTTGATTTACGAAACCCGTAAGGAGTTGAATAGGAAAATACGTAAGGCAGAAAAGGATGTAGAGGCTGTGGAGCAAGAGATTAGCGACTTGGAAACAGCTATTAACACCATGCACATAGCTATACAAAATCCTGAAAAAGCTGCGGATACTGATTTTGTCATATCTTTGCAAAATAAGGAAAGAGCATTGGAGCAAAAGCTCTATGAATGGGAGTTGTTGACAGAAAATCTTGAAAATTTACAAACTGAATTAGCTGAATTAAATGAATAAATCAAAAGCTTGTCTTTACTTATTTCCCTCTCAACTTGGGGAAACAGCATTGTCGCGTATCTTACCTGACTTCAATATTCATTTGATAGCAGAGATTCGCTATTTTATTGTGGAAGACTTACGCACTGCCCGGCGATTTTTGAAGAAAAACAACAGTCAAATCAATATAGATGCCTTGGAGTTTTTCGTGTTAAACAAACAAACAAAACCAGAGGAACTCAATGATTTTATACAGCCATTATTGCAAGGGCATAGTATGGGAATTATTTCCGAAGCCGGCTGCCCTGCTATAGCCGATCCGGGTGCAACTATAGTTGCATTAGCCCATCAACACAGCATTCAAGTGGTTCCATTGATAGGACCTTCTTCTATTTTATTGGCATTGATGGCATCGGGTTTCAATGGACAAAGTTTCGCATTTAATGGTTATCTGCCTATTCCGAAAGCTGAAAAAGCAACAGCTATCCATCAAGCTGAAAAAAGGATTTTTAATGAAAATCAGACCCAAATTTATATAGAAACACCTTATAGAAATATGCAGACTTTAGCTGATTTAATTGAATACTGTCGCCCGCATACCCAATTATGTATTGCTGCGGATATTAGTCTGTCCACCGAGTTTATACAAACTAAAAGCATGGCTGATTGGAAACTAAAACTGCCCGATTTGAATAAGCGTCCTACCGTCTTTATCCTCTATAAATAATTAAAACTGCACAGAATTGAGTGTTTTGTGTGAAATGGAATTAATAATGCGTATCTTTGCCGACGAAAATTTATCATTTAACAATTAAGATTTATGTCATATAATGAAATTCATCTTTCTTCTCAGACTTTACAGTCTTTATTAGAAAATGCCATAGCATCCTTTCCTGAAAATTTATCTGTTTCTTTTGTTGAAGGTAATCCTATTACCTATGCTGAATTAGGCAACGAGATAGATCGCATTGCCGCAATGCTTTTTTCATATGGCTTGAAGCCTGGCGATAAAATTGCCTTATTCAGTCATAATATGCCCAATTGGGTAGTTGCTTTTTTTGCGGTAGCTGCTAAGGGATTTATTATTGTGCCTATCCTTCCGGATTTTACGGCAGAGGAAACGCAAAACGTATTGGAACATGCGGAAGTAGATGCGTTGTTTGTTAGCGAAAGACTATATCCACGTGTGAAAGATCATCAAATATCTTCTTTAAAAACAATTATTCAATTAGATGATTTTTCTTTGATTCATAATGAAAATACGCTTCAGCAAGTGAAAAATGTACGACATGAATCTAAAGAGGATGATTTATCAGCCATTATCTATACCTCAGGTACTACAGGTCGTTCTAAAGGTGTAATGTTGACACATAAAAATATTGTGCACGTGGCGGCGGCATCTTTTCATATGTTTAAAATCAATGCAGAGGATGTTTTTTTATCATTCTTACCACTCTCACATACTTATGAAAACTCCTTAGGCATGCTGTATCCTATCATGTATGGTGCTTCTATTTATTATTTAGAAAAACCACCTACGGCTGCGGCTTTGTTACCGGCTTTGAAGAAGATTCGTCCGACTGTCATGATGTCGGTTCCACTTATCATGGAAAAGCTTTATAAATCGCAGATACAGGCTAAATTTACTAAGAATAAGTTTTCACGAATGATATATAAAACAACAGTTTTTAGGTTGTTAATTCACTATTTAGCCGGAAAAAAACTATATCAAACCTTTGGTGGTAGGTTAAGATTTTTCGGTATAGGTGGTGCTAAATTAGATTCACGGGTAGAGCGTTTCCTGAAAGAGGCTCGTTTCCCTTATGCTATTGGTTACGGTCTGACTGAAACAGCGCCTTTATTGGCTGGTGCTGCTCCCAAGCAAACCAAATTACACTCAACAGGTTTTCCTTTGCGTGGTGTGGAATTGAAAATTCATGAACCTAATCAAAAGGGTATTGGTGAGATATGGGCTAAAGGTCCGAATGTGATGTTAGGCTATTATAATAACCCTGAAGAAACAGCTGAAGTTTTGGTGGAGGATGGTTGGTTTAGAACAGGTGATTATGGTTTGTTGACTCGTCGCAAACGCCTATTTATCAAGGGAAGAATGAAAAATACCATTGTTGGATCCGGTGGTGAAAATATCTATCCGGAGGATATAGAATCTATTATCAATAATAATCAATTTGTACTTGAATCTTTGGTAGTTGAGGAGGATGGTTATTTGGTTGCCAAAGTTTTATTGGATATTGAAGCTGTTGAAAAGCATTATGAGCATTTTAAAAGCATGGTAGCTGAGAAGAAGTTGCAATACAATGAATGGGTTGCTAATTTCACGAAAGAAATCAATGAAAAATTAAATAATTTCTCTAAAGTCCGCAGGGTTGATGTTATGGAAGAGCCTTTCGAGAAAACGGCATCTCAAAAGATTAAGCGCTTCTTGTATTCCAAAGATAAATTGGATAACAAAGATAGCAAGGCAAAAACCAAAACAAATAATCTAAAATAACAATCAATAGCCCCTGTCTATCTCTCTTCGTATTTCTTTTTCTTTCAGACTGTGGCGTTTATCATACTGCTTTTTCCCTCTTGCTAAGGCTATTACGACTTTCGCTAAGCCCTTTTCATTGATAAATAATCGTAGGGGAATAATGGTCAGACCGCTTTCTTTGGTGTTGCGGCTTAACTTGTTCAATTCCTTTCTATTGAGTAGCAACTTGCGATCGCGGCGTACTTCATGATTATTGTAGGTGCCGAAAGCGTAGGTAGAAATATGCATGTTTTTAACCCATAATTCATTGTTGATAAACAGACAATAAGTATCTGTAAGTGATGCTTTTCCATCCCTTACCGACTTTATTTCCGTACCAAATAATTGTATGCCGGCCGTAAAACTTTCAATGATTTCATAATCAAAAGTTGCACGTCTGTTTTTAATGATAATATTGGATTTTCTATGCATATACCGTTAAAAATTCATATTTTAAATTTGGATACAAAGCTACAGATTTTTTTTCTATTTTTTCCCCTGATGAAAATTCCTTATATTAAGGTTAATTCGAATAAAAATTGTAAATTTGCTAATTCATCTGATTAAGCTGCTTTTCAGAAGAAATTAGTATAATACAGAAAAATTATAAGTATTACAACTTAATTATTTACTAACAGCCTAAATGCTAAGGTATGACACAGTCCGAAATAAAAATCAATGTAGTGGGATTGGTTTACAATCAAAATGTTGCAGGGACTTATGGTTTGGTTTTATCTGAAGAAGAGGGTAATAGACGATTTTCTGTCATGATAGGCGAACCGGAAGCACAATCCATTGCATTGCATATGAACAAAAAGAAATCTCCGCGTCCCTTGACCCATGATTTGATATTAACTATATTGAATGTGTTTGGTACTCAATTAGAAAAAATACTTATTTACGATATGGTAGATGATATTTTTTATGCTGAATTGCATTTGCGAAAGGGGGAAACAACCATGGTGGTTGATTCTCGTACTTCAGATGCTATCGCTTTGGCAGTGAGGGCTGAATGCAATATTTTCATTAAGGAAAGCATTATGAATGTGGTGAGTGTTGAGATAGATCCTGATAAATTGGAACAGCATGTTAAGGAGCAAGAGCAAGTGCGTACAATGGATGTGGATAATTTGAGTACGGATCAAATGGATTTGCTCCCATTAGATGATTTAGAAGAGTTATTGAACAAAGCTGTACATGAGGAAAAATACGAATTAGCAGTAGCTATACGTGATTCAATAAAAAGAAAAAAGAACACCTGAAAAATCTTTGAAAACGCTTGTGTGTTTGCATAAAAAATAGTACTTTAGCGTGGTTTTTTAGAAAAATATAATCCTATCAAATGATCAATCAAAATAAAGTTATCAAAGTCAATATTGACGACGAAATGAAGTCCTCGTACATTGATTATTCAATGTCAGTTATTGTTTCCCGTGCCCTTCCGGATGTACGTGATGGTATGAAACCCGTTCATAGGCGCGTCTTATTCGGAATGAATGAGTTAGGGAACAATTCGGACAAACCACATAAAAAATCTGCCAGAATAGTTGGGGAGGTGATGGGTAAGTTTCACCCTCATGGCGACTCCTCTATCTATGGTACTTTGGTACGTATGGCACAACCATGGTCGCTTCGCTATCCATTAGTGGATGGGGAAGGCAACTTCGGCTCTGTGGATGGTGATAATCCTGCGGCTATGCGTTATACGGAAGCAAGATTGCGGAAGTTAGCAGAAGAAATGTTGATTGACATCAATAAAGACACAGTTGATTTTCAATTGAATTTTGATGATACATTGAAGGAGCCGGTAGTATTACCTGCTCGCATTCCTCAATTATTGGTCAAGGGCGCTTCAGGTATTGCCGTTGGGATGGCCACTAAT
>CAYPYZ010000137.1:0-5440 GCA_964414805.1 uncultured Paludibacter sp. | reverse complement strand
ATATCCTCTAATTCACAATTACTACTAATTAGCGAGTTAAAGTCGAAAGCATACGAACATCCATGATTTCCATTAAAAGGAAACTCAATTATACCATACTGTGAACATTGCAATTGCTGTTCTTCTTCTTGCTCGTCATATTGACCAATTGCAGGTAATTTTAATGCTAACAATATTGCAGGGATAAGCAGTAAGAAATAAAATCTATAATTTTTCATTTGATATATTTTTTTAAACTTTAAGAAAAAGAATTAATATATAAGCTAATGGGCTGTCTAATCATTGACCAGACAGCCCTGGCTTGTCGAATTTATTCTTCCCAAGTCTGAAAATATATTTGTTATTTTGTCGTCCATATCCGTTGCGTTGAAGTAACTTATACCAACCGGCTGATGACAACAGCCTTATTCCTGAAAAACTTTTGTTTATCAGAGGGGGGGGGTAAAGTGCTGTTAATCAGAGATATACATTTTTTATGTTTAGTTTTCTTCGCAAATTTTTCATGCAAATGAAAATCAAAAGTAACAAAATAATCACTGGTAGCTACATCTTCTAACTGCTTTTTTGAAATTTAGCAATGAATTGAACTAATCAATACTTCACCAGCTTCGTGCTTTCCACATTCCCGTTTTCAAACTGTGTTACCATCAGGTACAAGCCCGCAGGTTGGCTGGCCAGATCGTAAACCATTACCTGATCAAAAGGCAGCTTTTCTAATTTGCCCAACAGTTTCCCGTTTTGGTTATAGAGGCTGATGTTACAGATTTTTTGTCCGCCCGGCACCACCACTTTAAAGCTTTGGCCAAAGGGATTAGGACTTATTTGCAGGCTGGCACTCACCAGCGGATTTTTGGGCAGGCCTACCACCATTTGATTTTCAATAGCACCCATATCAATGCGAATGCCATAGATTCGCGGGTTGCCAAGAATATCCGTCTCGGGTAGGTTGAGGTCGGTTGTATCCGGCGTGCCGGTGTTCACGCAGGGCGAACTATCCAACAATGACCAGTCGGCTGACAGGCCGTCGTAATCAGGACCCGCGCCGGCAGTGGGGCTTACGAATAATGGATTAGCAGTTATGTTTCCTTCACCGGGATAACCATCCGGGTTACACATATATGTAAAGTCTCCTGTAGGGCAATCTGGACAATATATTTGGATGGGATCTGTATCAATTCTTGGCACTACTTCATTGCCCCAAATAATATTGTTTCTCATTTTCAAAGAATTACTTGAAAAAACAATGCCGGATCCAAAAGGAGAATAATGAAGATTATTTACTATCGTATTATTTACATAAGTAGAAGTTGAAAAACCGTGGCCATTCATAATACCATTCCCCATGTTATTAGCAAATATATTATTAGCTATCAAACACTTAGATGTGGTTTCGTATAGCCCGGCTCCATTTAAAGAATTATTGTTAATAAATTTGTTATTTATAACAATAGCATTGCAATTTATATTAATTCGTAAACCACCCCCTGAACCTTGAACGATAGCATTAGGGGGAGTCCCGATTGTACGTAAAGCTTTATTCATTAAAAATGTATTTCCACTTATTAAGGGGCAACCGCATGACTCTAACAGAGCTCCTCCTCCTTTATCAAAACTTTCATTTTTCATAAAAAGATTATCGATCAACTGTACTGATAAACATCGATTTAACCACAGCCCTCCCCCTGCCGAATGAGCACTATTGTGATAAAAAGTCGAATTTTTACAAACCAGATGCCCATAATTATAAACATATAGTGCTCCTCCGATTTTCTTTTCACTTCTAGAACTAACCGAATTACCAGGACTGAATGCCTTTCCATAAGAGAATTTGCAAAACGCAAACTCGGAAGTATCCGATTCATTATCAAGCAATTTAACACTTCCCCACCCACCTTGTAAAGTAGCAGTATCAGCAAAATAGTTGGTGTCGGACACTGTGAAGAAAATGGAATCAGAGACAGTGCCTATAGCTTTGATACGACCATAAACACTTAAACTATAATTACCCTGAAATTCTACATAAACACCCGGATTTATGGTGAGTGTAGCTGGATATTGGACAATAACATCATTGTATATCTTGACAGTATCTGATGCCCAGGTGGTGTCTGCAAGAATGTTATTATTCTTTAACACTTGTGATTTTAGAGGAAATGCGCCTAAAAAGATTAAAAGACTTACTAAAGCTATATTTTTCATTGTGTGACTAATTAAGGTAATTTGATTATTGTAACTGATTTGAAAATTTAAATAACTAAAAGGTGTATGAGTATTTCTCATACACCCTATTTTATGATTATTAGTCAGTAACTGGAGGTATCCTAACTGGATTACCATACCAAACTTGATAATTATGCTTATAAATATTATCAGGTGGATTTGGATTATTAGTCCACAATTCAAAATATTTAAAATCAAGTCCATCTATACGAACTCCGCTTGGGCTTTCATTAGCTTTATTGTATATTATATAATGACCATCAATCAATAACTGAAGCAATTCATCATGCTCAATGCAAGGAGGTGATGTAGCAAGTTCATGGTAAATCCTATCTTCAAAACCAGATGTTGTATAGTCTAATACATTAGAATTATCTATATTAATCCATCCGGTGGATGTTGTGTCATGATAAACTGGAAAGGGATAAGCTATATACGGATTATTAAATCTTCTTTTTAGCTCCTTGCCTGCATCTGAATCCCATTGAGTATTTTCACATCGTCCTAAATTATTTCCATATCTCCAATTATCAGTAGAATCTATTGCATAATATAATGAAGCTGGTTTTCGTGCTAAAACTCCTTTAAAGCTTATTTTAACTGAATCATTTTTTAAAGCTTCTTTCTTTAAGTCTGCTACAAACAAAAATTTATTGTCAGCATCGATTAAATCGAGCTCGTAATTCAAATCTTCAATCATCTGATCGTTTAAATCTGCGATCTCACTCAAATCTACCATACCATTACTGGATATGCTAAGAGCATAATCTCGCTCATAGGTTTTTGATTCCTCAAAATCATTTCCCACAGCATTTTGCACATTAAACAAGGCTTCGAGATACCAAATAGCACTATCAGGCGAAATAAATTCTTCTGATTTAAGGCCATTCTTTATCTTGAGGTTGAAGTTGTTTAACTTGTTCCACAAAGCCATTTCATCGGCTGTGTATTCATAACTATTGTTTTCAGTGTTATTGCTGTCGTCGGGTAAGATTTTACTGTCTTTATTGCAAGAATATAAAACAGTAAGCGCAAACAAAAGCACCATGCCTCGAAAAATAATTTTATACATAATATTCATTTTTGAAAATATTTGAAATTGTTTAATTCACATAAAAACTTTAACGCCACAGACCCTAAGCCTGTAGCATTCGTATAATGAATTTATTCTTCCCAAGTCTGAAAATATGTTTGTTGTCCTGTCGTCCATATCCGTTGCGTTGAAGTAACTTATACCAACCGGCTGATGACAACAGCCTTATTCCTGAAAAACTTTTGTTTATCAGAGGGGGGGGGTAAAGTGCTGTTAATCAGAGATATACATTTTTTATGTTTAGTTTTCTTCGCAAATTTTTCATGCAAATGAAAATCAAAAGTAACAAAATAATCACTGGTAGCTACATCTTCTAACTGCTTTTTTGAAATTTAGCAATGAATTGAACTAATCAATACTTCACCAGCTTCGTGCTTTCCACATTCCCGTTTTCAAACTGTGTTACCATCAGGTACAAGCCCGCAGGTTGGCTGGCCAGATCGTAAACCATTACCTGATCAAAAGGCAGCTTTTCTAATTTGCCCAACAGTTTCCCGTTTTGGTTATAGAGGCTGATGTTACAGATTTTTTGTCCGCCCGGCACCACCACTTTAAAGCTTTGGCCAAAGGGATTAGGACTTATTTGCAGGCTGGCACTCACCAGCGGATTTTTGGGCAGGCCTACCACCATTTGATTTTCAATAGCACCCATATCAATGCGAATGCCATAGATTCGCGGGTTGCCAAGAATATCCGTCTCGGGTAGGTTGAGGTCGGTTGTATCCGGCGTGCCGGTGTTCACGCAGGGCGAACTATCCAACAATGACCAGTCGGCTGACAGGCCGTCGTAATCAGGACCCGCGCCGGCAGTGGGGCTTACGAATAATGGATTAGCAGTTATGTTTCCTTCACCGGGATAACCATCCGGGTTACACATATATGTAAAGTCTCCTGTAGGGCAATCTGGACAATATATTTGGATGGGATCTGTATCAATTCTTGGCACTACTTCATTGCCCCAAATAATATTGTTTCTCATTTTCAAAGAATTACTTGAAAAAACAATGCCGGATCCAAAAGGAGAATAATGAAGATTATTTACTATCGTATTATTTACATAAGTAGAAGTTGAAAAACCGTGGCCATTCATAATACCATTCCCCATGTTATTAGCAAATATATTATTAGCTATCAAACACTTAGATGTGGTTTCGTATAGCCCGGCTCCATTTAAAGAATTATTGTTAATAAATTTGTTATTTATAACAATAGCATTGCAATTTATATTAATTCGTAAACCACCCCCTGAACCTTGAACGATAGCATTAGGGGGAGTCCCGATTGTACGTAAAGCTTTATTCATTAAAAATGTATTTCCACTTATTAAGGGGCAACCGCATGACTCTAACAGAGCTCCTCCTCCTTTATCAAAACTTTCATTTTTCATAAAAAGATTATCGATCAACTGTACTGATAAACATCGATTTAACCACAGCCCTCCCCCTGCCGAATGAGCACTATTGTGATAAAAAGTCGAATTTTTACAAACCAGATGCCCATAATTATAAACATATAGTGCTCCTCCGATTTTCTTTTCACTTCTAGAACTAACCGAATTACCAGGACTGAATGCCTTTCCATAAGAGAATTTGCAAAACGCAAACTCGGAAGTATCCGATTCATTATCAAGCAATTTAACACTTCCCCACCCACCTTGTAAAGTAGCAGTATCAGCAAAATAGTTGGTGTCGGACACTGTGAAGAAAATGGAATCAGAGACAGTGCCTATAGCTTTGATACGACCATAAACACTTAAACTATAATTACCCTGAAATTCTACATAAACACCCGGATTTATGGTGAGTGTAGCTGGATATTGGACAATAACATCATTGTATATCTTGACAGTATCTGATGCCCAGGTGGTGTCTGCAAGAATGTTATTATTCTTTAACACTTGTGATTTTAGAGGAAATGCGCCTAAAAAGATTAAAAGACTTACTAAAGCTATATTTTTCATTGTGTGACTAATTAAGGTAATTTGATTATTGTAACTGATTTGAAAATTTAAATAACTAAAAGGTGTATGAGTATTTCTCATACACCCTATTTTATGATTATTAGTCAGTAACTGGAGGTATCCTAACTGGATTACCATACCAAACTTGATAATTATGCTTATAAATA
>CAYPYZ010000136.1:0-5526 GCA_964414805.1 uncultured Paludibacter sp. | reverse complement strand
AATAATGATTTCCGATTTTAACCGGAACAAAAATAATTGGAATAGAAGCAGATGCGGCCACAGCATCTAATAAATTTCCACTTGAAATAAGTTCATTTTTTCCGGTATTGATATTGGTAACTGAAACGGTGAGCGGGATAGACAATTGCTCGAAATTGTTGAAGCCGGTAGTTATAAAAAGCTGCTCTCGCATAACCGCCATCGAACCGATTCCACCTTTGAGGCCTATCCAGCTTCGGAAGTGCATCAGGTTAGGTGTTTTGATGGCTTTCAGCATATCGCGCGGACTAACACCGGCGGCATAAAAAGCCCCAACAATAGCGCCCATGCTGGCACCGGCAATGGCTTCGGGTTTGAGATTTGCTTCGTCGAGTGCTTGTAAAAATCCGGCGTGAAAAATGCCGCGCGCACCGCCACCACTTAACGAAAGCGCGAAACTATTGTGGGGGTTTTTCATTTTATTATAAGTCATTAACAGTTAGCAGTGTGAGACGTATCTTGTTTACTTCAGATTTAAGATTTGTTTTTTAGTTTCAATTTTACTTTTCCAAATGTATTGAAACATTTCAAGATGTCAACCATTCGATGTTATTGGAAATAGTATTTATTCATTTAATCTTTCACAATTTTGTATTGCAAATTGAGATTCTTTTGCCTTCTCAGAATATGGTAAGTAAAAACCATCTAATCTGACGTCCTTTTTAGTGGGTAATTGTCCGTTATATTTAGCACTTGAAAAATAATATCCCCAAACTATACTATGATCTTCGGTTTTACCATTTTTACACTTTTCTTTTTCATTCTCAAGTTGAATTCTAAAATCTTCCTCTAGATCAAAATTGCCTCCCAAATAAATGTCGTAGTCTATATATGAAATACATTTTATGATTTCATTCCCTTGTAAAACGTAAATGAGTTTGGCTGGATCTCCACATTCAATTCCTGCTGAAAACAGTAAATCATTTACCATATTATATTGAATAATTGTATCCTGTCTATACTCAAATTTTATAATACTAACATCATAGCAGTCTGATTCATAAAGCTTATCATTGTGCATTAATCGTAATTCTGATACACGATTTAAAATATCAATCGATTCAATAATATAATAATCTCCAATGTCATTAAAATCGACTCTCCAAGAAGTTAAAATAATATGAGAATCACCAGGCCTGAAACTGTGATAATATGTAGGATTTTGACCAAATCCGCTTTTCAGAAAAAGGAATATTAGAAAGAATAAAATAAGTCTTCTAAACATCGAAATTGTATTTGTTCAAATTGCGTACAGTATACAAATTTAGCTAAAACAGAAGTAATCCTACTAAAAACAATTACACAGATTGCCATTGCCGGTTAGCATTTTTATATTAGAAGGTTTTTTCTAAATATTTTCGAGTTTGGAAATCCAATCATTAAAATGAGTGCAATTACTCCTTAATGCTGTTAATCCTATATCTTGCGCCACTAAAGGACCAACTTGAGCTTTCTGTCCTTCATAATCGGGCAGATATTTAATTATTCTTTTTGATGGTGAAGTTTGCTGAGATTCATTGATTTCTTCTGGTTTTGTAGTTCCAATGTCTCGTTTCAAACGATTAATACCGGTTTGTCCATTTGGATACATAGTAATTAATCTATCCGGTTCAACCATTAAAAAGGCCTCGAATTCATGTAACTGAACATACGGAATAAATTTTGGGTGATTAATGTCGTGAGCAATTGCATTTTCTAACGCAATAATTTTTTGATAAGGGTCACTAATGGCTTGTATGGCTGCATTGTATGGACTTAGTTCATCCTTTGGAAAAGCGTATAAATCAAGCATACTTGAATACCAAACTTGAGGCTGATTTCTATCTGATTCAATCCACCTTAATACGTCATTGCGAAATTTTATGAACTTCAATAATCCTCCCTTTGATGGCTTATTATTGAGCCTGTCCCACCCGGTTCTAATTTTACGTGCTGAAACAAAAATATTAAGGGGTGCGAAGTGCTTTACCAAAACATCGTTAACAAACACCTCTTCGGAACTTCCTTCCACTATAATATTTAAGTGTTTCATGGGCGCCCTCCAATTATGTTTTTCTCCCAGATTTGACCGGTGGAAAATTCATCAAGGTATGCCTGCAAATTTTCACTGTCCGGGCGTTTATTTTCTGAACTGCGACCTTTCCTATCTATCACGACAAGGTCATCTAATTCAAAATTATTAACCAAACTAATGGATTGGGTTGCGATAAAAACCTGACAATGAGAAGATGCTGCTTTGATTAATCCAGCAACTGCATCTATTGCACTTGGGTGCAGCCCCAATTCGGGTTCATCTAGAAACAAAACAGTTGGTAAGTCCTTTGGATTTTGAGCTAACAGGCTTATCAATGCAATAGTTCTTAACATTCCATCAGAAGCCTGACCTGCATTAAATACTTTATTTGTCCCTTTCTCTTTCCACCTTAAAAGAATCTGACCAAATTCGTCATAAAACTCAAAGTCGTCGAAAAACGGAAGCACCAGGCGAATATATTTTATGATGCGCAAATAGTAAGGCCTTTCTTCCTGCTGCAATCGAAAAATAAAACTGCCTAAATTGTCACCGTTCTGCTTTAACCATCTGCCATCAGAAACAGACCATTTCAATCGCATTGGTGCTGTGTCGCTCGTATTATGAAATTGATAAACTATCAGTTTCCTCAGTAGATTCAAAATTGTGGTTGCAGTAGGATTTGACAGTTCTGGCAGGTGAGCTTCTTCATGGCCAACACCACATGAACTCCAACGAGATTCTTCTGAAAAGCGTTTAGCTGAAAAACGATATTTCTCTTCTTTAAAAACCAATTTGTCTGGCTTCGCGAACATCAAACTGAAAGAATATTCATTAATACCAGCTGATGTTTCTATTTCTATATGCGCATCAATACTTTTTGTAGTATCTGCCCCATCATGCAATAAATCATTTGCCCCGCCTAAGTATGCAACATGCTCTTGCAATTTCCCATCAGAATTTAACATCCAGCTCAAAAACTTAAAGAAGGAAATAAAATTACTTTTACCTGCTCCATTGGGCCCAATTAAAATATTAATCGGGTGTGGCTCAAATCCTTCAATTGCTTTTATACTTTTATATCCCTTAATAGTAAAGGATTTCAGCTTTATATCAGCCATTACATTTTATTTTAATAACTATGATATTGTGTTTAATATCTAACGAACAAATTTAATTTTTTTCTTTGACTAAGTCTCTGTAAAACAAAAATAATCAAAGTACAAGAGGTGTCAGCGCGAAACTATTGCGGGGTTTGTTCATTTTTAAAGAGATTATTAATATTTGGCAATAGTGGACGCGGCTTACTGAGGATGTATCAACTTTCAAACTGAGAAGCCGCCAATGTGCAAAACGGCCTCCGCAAATAGCTATCTATCTCGAGACTGTATCTTCATTGTATGTTTCGTGCTGCAATTAGTAAGGTTCTCCATTTATACTTCGAATAGTTGTTTCGGAAACTATTATTAGACCGGATTCTTTTTCAAATCCATATACTTTTTCCAGCAAGGTGATTCTATCAGATAAATCAAAATCTCCATACACGATAAGTATTTCATAATGATAAATCTCGATTTTATCTTGGTTATCAACTCCAAAAGAACTCAGCATTTTAGAACTACTGTTATAATAATTTTTAACAAACCATAAATAGTCAATCAATTCTTTTGCATCAAGCATTGTAAAGTTATCTTTCTCAAAAACTCCAATTGTATCGGATGTTCCCATCAAGTCAATATTATCACGAGAAAAATAAGTTTTTTTATGCGCCCTCAGCTTTTGCAGTGTATTAGCAGATGGATTATACGTTCTAATGTATTCTATAAACTTCTCACTTTGCACTCCTCTTTTAAAAATTGAACCAACAGGAGATGTTTTTTCGCACCAGTAATAGGCTTCACTATAGCTATTTGTAGATAATTCAATCCACTTTTCTTTGTTTAAACTATCAATGCTCACCGTGTTTACATAATAGATAGTAGTATCACCTAAATTTTCAACATTAAAACCAATCGGATACTTGTAATCTGTGTAGGCTGCATTAAGGAGTTCATCGTCCGTAAATTCACTTTGACCGGAAACAAAAACCGGAAATTTATAATCCTTTTTGTTATCATTTTCCTTTTTACAAGAAATAAGGAAAACAAATCCAATACTGATCAAAAAAAATACCTTGATTGTAGTTCTCATCTTGAGTTTATTTTTAGGGTGTACAACATACAAATATAGCTAAACATGAGCAACCCGCATGAAAAACAATCACACCGATTACCATCGCCCTAAGATTTTGAACAAAAAAAACACCTTACCAGGATTTTTACATCCCGATAAGGTGTTTCAAAATATTAAAACGTGTAAACTAGGCGTTCATAAACAATTCAATATCAGCATCTACTTCGCCAATTGGAGCTATTCCAAAGTTGTTAACCAATACATTGGCAACATTGGGTGATAAAAATGCCGGTAAGGTTGGTCCGAGGTGGATATCTTTAACGCCTAAATACAAGAGCGCTAACAATACGATAACGGCTTTTTGCTCATACCAGGCTATGTTATAAGCAATTGGCAGATCGTTTATATCATCAAGACCAAATACTTCTTTCAGCTTTAAGGCAATGATAGCCAAGGAATATGAGTCGTTGCACTGACCGGCATCCAATACGCGTGGAATTCCACCGATATCACCCAAAGGCAGTTTGTTGTAGCGGAATTTCGCACAACCTGCTGTCAGGATTACGGTATCTTTTGGTAGTGCATTGGCAAAATCGGTATAATAAGCCCTGTCTTTGTTGCGGCCATCACAGCCGGCCATGACAAAGAACTTTTTGATAGCACCTGATTTTACAGCATCTACAACTTTATCAGCCAATTGAGTTACCTGATTGTGTGCAAAACCACCAACGATTTCTCCCTCTTCAATGGAAGTAGGTGCGGCACATTTTTTTGCATGTTCGATTATGGCACTAAAGTCCTTTTTACCAGTAGCGGGATCAGCTTCTATATGCGGAAATCCTGTAAAACCTGATGAACCGGTTGTATAAACTTTGTCGGCATATTTGGAAGATTTGCGTGGAGGAACGATACAGTTTGTCGTAAACAGGATGGGCCCATTGAAGCTTTCAAACTCTTCATTTTGTTTCCACCAAGCGCTGCCGTAGTTTCCATAAAGATGTTTGTACTTTTTGAGTTTTGGATAATAATGTGCAGGCAACATTTCGCTGTGCGTATAGATGTCAACGCCACTGTTTTCGGATTGTTCCAGCAGTTGCTCAATATCTTTGAGATCGTGACCTGAAATCAAAATTCCGGGACGAGTACCTGCACCGATATTTACACTTGTCATTTCGGGGCTACCATAGGTGTCGTTGTGTGCTTTGTCTAACAAAGCCATCACCTGCACACCATTTTTACCAGTTTCGAGCACCAAGGCGGTCAGTTCGTCGGCACTTAAAGTGTCATTTTGAACATCAACCAAA
>CAYPYZ010000135.1:0-5555 GCA_964414805.1 uncultured Paludibacter sp. | reverse complement strand
ATACTAATTGATAGCGGACAAATCGTATGGTGTTTCTTGATAGACAAAAGAGTTCAAACAGTTCGTAAACAACAAATTGGCATGACTGCGCCAACGAACTACAGGCTCCGCAGCTATATTATCATCCTCATAATAGTTTTTTGGAATTTTAATAGCCATACCCTTGGCTAAATCTCTCTTGTACTCATCATCCAAAGTTAAAGGAGAATATTCAGAATGGCCGGTGATGAAAAACTCACGACCATTACGTCCTGAAACCATGTATACACCAGCTTCTTCCGATTCTGATAGAATAGTTAACTCACTAACTTTCTCTATATCTTCCCTTCTTACTTCCGTATGTCGGCTGTGAGGCACATAAAACATATCATCAAATCCCCTGAAAATTGGATGTTGCGGATAATGAATCGCATGTTTGAAAACTCCAAACATTTTTTCACTCATCCTATGCTTAGGTACGCCATAAAAATGGTATAAACCGGCTTGTGCAGCCCAACAAATATAAAAAGTAGAAGTGACATGCGTCCTTGCCCAATCAAATATGGTTTTAAGCTCCTCCCAGTAATCCACTTTCTCAAAAGGAAGTAATTCTACCGGAGCCCCAGTGATAATCATACCGTCATATTTCGAATCTTTAACAAGGTCAAAAGTCTTATAGAACGTCATGAGATGCTCTATAGGTGTATTCTTGGAAGTATGACTTTGCATTTGCAAAAAATCCAACTCCAATTGTAAAGGCGTATTGGATAACAAACGAATTAAATCAGTCTCAGTAGTAATCTTAACAGGCATAAGATTTAAAATTAAAATCTTAAGCGGTCTGATATCCTGAGATGAAGCCCGCTGTGAGTCCATAACGAATATATTCTCTTGCTTAAGTAAATCTACTGCTGGTAAGGAATCAGGAATATTAACAGGCATAATTATAAGTATTTAAAATAAATAATCTTCTATTGATATTGATATTTCTCCAATAAAGCAAAGTAATCATCAGTTTCTTTGAAAAGTTCTATAAAAACATCAAATCTTGCTTTTAAATCTTCAGAATAGGCATGTACGTACCACGATAAGTCAAATTTTAAACTAAGTGGTAAACTAAAATCAAAATCCGGAAAATCAGTGGCGTATTTTTTTACGAAATGCTCAGGGCAAATCGTAAATTTTATATTTTTACCTTTTGCCATATGCTCAAATAGGTCTTGATAACTATCTAAATCAAGTTCTTCTATCTCAATGTCTATGGCTAATTCATCAGCTAATTCATGCAACTTAGTTATGAAAGGAGAGTTCTTCAAAACCCATATAGTATCATTATCCAATTCATATTGCTTACGGATTTTTTGCTCCGGCGCTTGCTGCCTTTGCACCAACATTAAACGGGTAGCCATAATAGGAGATAGAGCGGTTATATTATTGCGTTCCAAATTTTTAGGACCGACCATAGCAAGCAAATCAAACTTTGCTGATTGCAAAGCTTTGAAGTTTTTAGTCCGCAAATTATTCGTTTTAATCAACAATTCTACACCCAAAGAATCAGCAAACGCTTTTACTAATTCATACTGACAACCATGCACCCCTGTACTATCACGCATATAGCCATCTTCACAATTATCTATCATCACTACCAATCTACCGTCAGCAAGTATTTGAGGTAAATCCCTTACTGAAGTCCTATTACAAAAAAGTGATAAGATTAAAATAGATGTGAATACCACAAGTGCTATGATAATTTTTCTTTTCATCTATATATGATTTATAACAACAAAATCCTTTAGTTGTTTAGTCGTAAAAATTCCAAGTCAGACCGATCTTAAATACCGCCGGATTAATTGGATAATACGGCATAGAATAATAATTACCTTTCATGAATAAATTATTGACATGATAGTACTGCAAAAAGAAACGTACCCTTTTCAAATGCGCATTTATATAAGCATTCATGACCGGATAGTTACCTACTTTAAAGCTATCTTGCACATAAAATTGTCCGGTAGCCGGCATATAAGATGGCGCATAATAAAGTGTGTGATAACGCATATCTACACCAATCTGCATACTTAAAACCTTAAACCAAAGTCCATGATAATAAAAATTATGATACAATGCTAATTTTGGTAAAGGAATGATGGTTGGATGAGAACTCAATTGATAAATTGCATGATTCTCTAAAGTAAAACTCCATAAATGAAAATCTTGCTTTAAATTGGCGGACAAGATCTGAACATTTCCATCAAATTGCGTAGGCAAAGCCTCTTTATTAAAATAGATAGGATTAGTTAAGTTTTCCACATGAAGTCCTAAATTAAAATACCATTTAGGCATGCTTATATTACCTCCGAGTCGGGTATTATATAATTTAGTAAAATGATTTTCCCAACGGAAATGATTAGCATTATAAAATTTATAGAACTCTGATGGTTCGGCCCTTTTGACGGTTCCTAAAGCTTGTACATTGACTGTCTGTGACCAAAGTTTAAAGCTACTTTTAAGATTGGCATCCAAGAGCATATCACCTATATTCCTACCTAAAAAAGTCAATTCACCCTTCAAATTAAAATTCAATAAATCTCCTTTATTCTTAGACAACACACCTCCTACCCTATTATTCATGAATGTTTTATGCAAATAATTACTATCCTCCATAAAACCATATCGCATCACTTCATTTTCTAAGTAGGCTGTCAGTCCAAACCGCAACCATTTATTAAATTCCTCTGACATACTAGCTGAAAAAGTATTCCTAACACTCAAGTAAGCAGCACTATCATTGGTGTATGCAAAAGGTAAAAAAGTATCATTATAAAAGTCATTGACGACTAGTGGTTCAAAATATCGTTTACGCATATCATCCAATTATAACGTATGTCCAAAGATAGTTACAGGCACATATTGGGTAATAATTGAATCCGGTGCAATTTCTATTTGTCTGTCTATACCTATATTATATTGATGATTATAAAAAATTTGATTATGAATAAAATTAGCATAAGCATCCATATTCACAGGAATATTAAATGAAGGATAGTTGACAGGACCATTGATATAGGTAGTATCTGTAATTCCTCCATTTTCATGATTGCTGTGATTATTATTACTCATAAACCCCGTTGCTTTGTACTTTTTGCCATCATAAGTACCAAAAAGAGTGGCAGCAAATCTTTTAGAAGCTAAATTTTGATATTCGCCCCGTGCGAACAAATAATCTAAAGAAAATCCAACATTTAATTTCTTATTGGCATTAGCTGTAAAGAAAAATCTAAATTGCTCATCTTTATAGTATTTAGCTCCACCTGATAAATAGTATAAATTACTAAAAGGGGTAGTGGTATTGTAAAACTTAGCAGATTCAACTTGTGCTATATAAGGATAATACGCATCTGCAAATATAAACTCTTGTTGTACAGGCCTATCAAAGAAAATTTTAGATTGGATAGGTGAACCTAAATTACCACGAAAAGAGTTTGATATACTATAAGAATCTATATGATTCAGGTTTTGGAAATTAAGGTGCAATGTGTCCGGCTGTATAGAATCCACCGTAGCAAATTTGTCAACTATCTGCCAAGATTTTAATGATGGAACAGGCTTTTTCTTAGGCGCATCAAGGTTTTCGGAAGCTAAAGTTCCGGTGAGCAGGCATACAAAGACTAAAAGAACATGCCTGAGTATATGCGACAAGATAATTAGTTTATTCCTCATTGACAGGGATAACACCTTGAGTTTGTTTTACTTGATACTTAGTCATTTCCTGATTAGATTCAAAGCCTTTTCCAGTAATAATATAATCAGGTTGTGTAATAGTTATAATGCTATCAGAATAGATTTTTTCGGTATTTTGGTTCCAAAACAGCTGTTCTGTTTCAAACATTTCACCTTGTATATTCGTAGCTTGTACATTGCCTTTAAGCTCCCATATCTTTTGTTTTTCTAAAAACTTAGCATAGTCAGCATGAATATTCGCATCTACCACTAAAGACTCGTTAAATCTTTCGAAATGAACTCCAAGCGGGAATTCCCAGTAAGGTTCACCAGTCTTTTCAAAAATATTCCACTCCGGAGTATATATTTTATAGCGGGTAATGCCGGAATCTGAAATCAATGTGGTGACATCTAAACTATGTAATCTCGGTAATTCGATAGGGTCTACATCTACTCCGAATTTTTCATGTACAGAAGATTGGCATGAAAATAATAAAGAAAACACAACAACCACCCATAAGGCGGTTGTTATGCTATAAAAATTATATTTTATGCGTGAAAAATTCACAATGAATTATCTACAGATTGTACTTTCACCTATCCATCCACCCACATAAAATGCTTGTCCATTACCTAATTCCGGTTTGAAAAATATATCTTCCTTAGATGGGAAGTGACGTGTATAAGTCACTATCAATTTATCCACATCATCCTTCAAACTTGGATCGACTTGTTTAGCTTTGTTCAATCTATCCACAGCTGCCCAAAAAACAGATTTAGACAATACAGGATCATCATAGATACCTTTAGCCGCAGCATATGCTAAACCTATGATCATATGTGCACTTCCTAAATTCGGATTAAACTCTAAAGCATTGATAGCATGTGTTTTTGTCCTTGGATAGTTACCTAATTTTGAGTAATAAATTTGTGCAATTTTATATTGAAAATCAGCTTTATCATCATTCACTTCACTCATGCGTGTTGCCTCATCATAATAATTGATAGCTTGTTGGAATTGCTCTTGATTATACGACATAGCTGCTAAAGCACTTGCAGATTCAGCGGATGGTTGTATTTTATGAGCTTTTACGGCAGCTCTAAAATAAACTTTTGAATCCACACACTTCACTCTTCTATAGAAAGAGATAATTTTGTTTAAGTAAGCTAAGTCATCACCATTAGGATCTATTTTAGAATCATACAATCCATCTAAAGTTTCACAATCAGCAGCCCCACTTTCAGCAAAAACTATGTCTAAACCATTCTTATATTGAGCAGCAAGGGCTGCATTGGATTCATCAGCTGTTTGAATAATGCTCTCTAAAACCTCATTTGCCTTTAAATAATCAGCAATATATTTCTCAGCATGGCCTTTATCATTGGCATAAAGTTTATCAGACAAAACTACAAATTGGCGTATCATTTCAATTTCTGAATTGGAACCTAAGCCGTCAATAGCTTCTTCCAACCATCCATATGCAGGTTCATTGAGCTCATCATTTTTCTTGAAAAGTATGTAATCCAAAGCTTTCAAGCCTTTAATCCATGGGGTTGGATATTTCGGATCATCACCAAAATACTTCATACGTTGGTCATACATATACATCAACTCTTCAAACGTCTTTTCATATTTAGTCTCGTCAGATGAATTATTTAGTTGCCAATGTAAAATCGATCTTCCATGAGAATATACAGCTCTATTGGCATTTGGACAGTTTTCAAAAACTTGTTGCCAAGGCTCAAATGCATCAGCATATTGTTTGTTTTTTGCTGATTCATTGAATAAGCTTAAGTTAATCATACATTCTTCTGTAATAATTGGAATTTCAGGTTTTTCTTCAACTTGAGGTTCC
>CAYPYZ010000134.1:0-5569 GCA_964414805.1 uncultured Paludibacter sp. | reverse complement strand
TTAGTCTCTTTGGTAGGTATAGGATGCGTATAAATAGAAGCTGTATAAATTTTAGCGGTAGCTATAGCTGCTTCTTTATACCTTTCATCTTGCGTAATTTCATACAAATCGAGCAAGGCTTGTGCACTTTGTCCGGTTGCAAAATCAGGTACAAAACGGAAATCTCCACATACACCTAAAAAATGCCCTTTTTCTGTAGCATTCTTAATAAACCAATCTGCACCCTTTTTAGCTGCGGTTAAGTATTTTTCTTCACCTAAAATTTGATAAGCAACGATTAATCCGTAGAAAGTAGGTCTTAAATCCCTAATATCTTTGTATACAGGTTTCCCATTGGCTTTATCATAAGCTACTTCCCAATGGCCGTCAGCATGTTGCCAACTTAGCAAACGCTCAGCACCCATGCGTAAGCGGTCTTTCAATTCGGTATCATTAGGATTGAAAAGCAAGATATTGCCTATATCCAACATGGTGTAATATGTCAGAGAAATAGGTTCAACATGGTTGCCCCATTCTTCCGTAAATCTTTTACTTTTCCATAAATAGTATTGCCCTAAGGCTGCTCCTTGGAAAAATCCGGATTCGCCTTGTTGTTGTTTTAATTTAAAATTACGAGCCAGAGGAAGCCTTGTGTTCTTAATCACTGAATCATTGGTTAGCTCTGCCAACATCCACATAGCTCCATAATCAGAGTTTTTGGTAGCATCTTTTTCAGAATCTAACACCGATGAATGATATTCTTGTGCTCCAATAGTCATCCCTTCATATTCAAAAGTTCGCCACATTGAAGTCTTATCATCTTTCAGATAATTGTACATGCTGAACAGTCTGTTTGTAAGCGATTGCTTAGTATCCTTAACAGTCAAGAATTTATCAAATTGATAGATATCGTCTATGGCATGTTTGTAAACCGTGTACCAGTCGTCTTTTTGAATAGAGAATCTAAAACTAAAAGTTTTGCTTGCTCCCTTTTTAAGATAGGAATCTTTCTCTCCTAAAACGGGATGATATAGGGAAGGAGTAAGTTCGTTATTGCTGTTCACCAACGACATACCCAATAGCCAATCATTTTGTGTATTGGCATCGTACACCCAAGGATGTCGGGCTTGTCCGGGATCGGGAATCACTCCTATGGAAACGCCGGATTTGGTGGTGATAACCGGACAAAGTGTGGAAGCCGAGCGTTCTCTTACAACAATTGAACGATTAGGGATGCCTTGTCCGTAACCATATGCCCACACCAAATTAGGCTCAAGTTCTTTTCCTTGAAAATGTCCGGGTATGGTACCCCAAGCTAAATCGTCGGTAGCCACTTGCGCAATGGTAGGAGATACTATTGAAAAATAACCATCCTTTTTAGCTGTCATATTAATCTCAACTTGCACATCATTGCTATAGTTTGGGTCTAATTTCCACGTAATGTTGAGATCGGCTTCAGGTAGTTTTTTCTGGAAAACGATATGACCGTACTTATTTTGCTTAGCTTTTTCTGGTAGGAAATTAGTGATTTCACCTGCGAGATTCAACGCAACCGGTCTAAGATTGACTTTCCATCTATTGACAATAGTTGTGTAAAATACTTCCGGAAAATCTTGAATATATTGATCTAAGCTATTTTGCAAAGTAGTTGAATCAGGAATATCTTCCGAAAAAATCAATTGGTAAGTGCCTGATACATTATGCAAAGCAGTGGGAACACCTTGTTTAACGACTTCAATTTTTTGTAGTGCATATCCTTCTTGGCTGTTCGTCCACTCAATATTCAGATTGTCATTTCTCAATGCAGGTTGTTTGGCTGCACTCACCTGCAAACAAGCGAATATCATAACACATACGGCAATAAAAAATCTCTTTTCTTTCAACATGGCTAATTTCATTTTCTCTTTATTAATTGATGATATAAGTTAATGTAATATTTATTTAATTGCTTGAATTTCAATAACTGCACTTTCATTGGTATAGCGATGAGTAATTTCTATACCATGATTCATTAAAAAATCTCCTGTAAAAACTTGTCCATTACCCCTAAACGCAAGTTTCTCTTTACCTCCTCCCAATCCAAATTTATCGGGTTCAGTAATGATGGGAAGTATTTCTTTTAGCTTGTATTTTTTATTTGGGTCTAATCCTCTCATTTTTATCAACGCATATTGTGCACCGTAATGGTATTCCAAAACGTAGACAAACAATATGGCTTTGTCTTGCGCTTCATCCACATACATTAACGCTGCCCTATCATTTTCATAAGGGGAAATAAGTCGGTATAGATCACCAAACTGAACAACTTCCCTAAAATTTTTATAAGCAGTTACGGCCTTTTTAGTCCAGTCTAATTCTTTTTCCGTAAGCTTATTTGGTTGCAATTCTATGCCTAATCTTTGGGACATAGACACATCAAATCTAAATTTAATAGGGGTGATGTTGCCGGTCTGATGATTAGGAGAGTGGCTTACATGCGATGCTATGGCATTGGCAGGGAAAAGATGGCTATAGCCCCAATTGATGAAAATTCTTGAACGTGGATCTGTATTGTCGCTTGCCCAAAATTCATGATGATATTGTAAAGTACCATAGTCGGAGCGACCGCCACCACTTGCACAAGCTTGAAAAATGACCTTCGGAAAATCTAACGCAAGTCTGCTATAAACGCCTTGCAAAGCTTTTGCATAATCATACCAGAAATTGCTTTGCTCATTATCATCCAAATAATTAGAACCAAAGTTCATCATATGTCTGTTGGCATCCCATTTAATATAAGCAATATTCGGATAATCTGTAAGCTGTTTTGCCACCGATTGGTATACAAAATTAGCCACTTCGGGATTAGTCATATCGAGGATAAGCTGATTCCTGCCTAACAAAATTTCTCTGTTTTTTCCTGTTACCAACCATTCCGGATGGTTATCAGCTAATTCACTTTTAGGATTGACCATCTCCGGTTCTACCCACAGCCCGAATTTAATCCCTTGTTGATGTGCACGGTCAATCAATGGTTGCAATCCCCTTGGAAACTTCTCCCTATTGACCTGCCAATCGCCCAATGAACCTTGTGCCCAATTTCTATCATATGTATTACCAAACCAGCCATCATCCAAAACAAATACTTCAGCACCCAAACTTGCAGCATCATCTATCATAGCCAATATATTCTCTTCATCACAACTAAAATAGACACCTTCCCAGCTGTTAAGTACAACCGGCCGAATTGTATTGCCATCTCTAATACCATAATTTCTTGCCCAATGATGTATATTTCTACCTGCTTGTCCCTTACCACTATCGCTGTAAGTAAGGATTAATGAAGGGGTTTCAAATCTTGTATGAGGTTTTAAGTAATAATCAGACATAAAATCATTCATGCCTGAAAGGATGTGCAGGTTATTATGATTATCTACTTGAAAACGCAATTGGTAGTTGTTATTCCAAGCTAAACTACCCATGATTACTTCGCCGGATTCTTCTTGTGCAGGCTGATTGAGAGAAACAATAAAAGAAGGATGCTCGGTTTGACTTGCGCGAACTCCCTTTTTTGATTCAATAGTCTTGATGCCATTATTCAGTTTTTCCTCAATAATTTTCATTTCAGAGGTAGCTGCACCATAAAAATGTGTGAACCAATATTGCTGTGCGTTGATAAACAAATAATTGGAGGCATTGGCTTGCAGCACCACAGGAGCCGATTCCTCATGCCAAATACTTACTGAACAATCCAAGACATTCTCTTTTTGATAAGCCTTATATTTTAAAGTTACATAAAAGGGATAATAACTATCTTTGAGTGTCAATGTGGTTTCTGTAATGTTTGCAGATAATTTTGTACTGCTATGGTTTTCATAAACGAGCACAGATGTCAGATTGCCATCTGCATGTTTTGCTTGCAGCGCAACTTCATTTACATTGCCGGTACCAAAAGTTGAATAGGCTTGTCGACCAATAATAGCTGGAAAAGAAGTTATTTTTGAAATGCGCAACACATTTTCCTTATCTTTAATTCTTTTTCCAAAATGTTGTTGGTAGACTTCCCCTTTTTTATTGACATAAAGATACAGTCCAATATCATTAGTTTCAATTGGGATGATTTGCTCTTGCTGCTTTAGTGGGGCTGCAACTAATGCAATGGGGTAGAGTAAGCATACAAGAAGACTCAAAAGAATATGTTTACATTTTTGTATCATTTCAAAAAAATTTAATGCTTGATGATGAATTTCTTAGATTGCATACTGCCATCATCAAAGTTTTTTAATTTGATGTAAATACCTTCCGGTAATAATGCTTGAGCAGTATTATGGATAGGCATTCCTGTAAGATTAAAAATCAACTCTTGTTTGATGGTCGGGGTGGCACCATTCACTGTGGGTACATTGGTCAATTGGTCTTTTATGCATCTTATGCTCATGCCTGCACCTTTATGGATACCGCTCCGATTGATATCATTTCTACTATAACGCAACAACCGTCGTCTTCCTTGGAATTTCAAGTTGGGGTCGTCGGGGTCGACTGTTGTGCTTGCCCAAAAATATGCATCCACATCATAAGTTTTAAAAACGCCGTCTGCCTTATCTCTATGCCCTGATGGCAATGCGTTAAAGCCATAAGTTCCAGCGCTTAACCCAAAATCTTTCTCATTAGTTTTTAGGTATATAGCTTCTCGACTTGTATGTCTCCAACCTTCTGAATTGGCAGTTTCTGCATCCATCCCTAAGAACTGTTCTAAAACTATCCAGTCATCATCGCTGGGTACTCTCCATCCTTCCGGACAAACACCTCTGGGGTCGGTTGCTGCAAACCAGTTATACAAAAGCCCATCTTCATCCGTGGCATTTGGATATTTGCAATAAGCGGGTGTGCCGGTATTGGTTTCCTTATCTAAGAGATCAATCCACTCAGCATTGGAAAACCCGGTAGCGATATAATCACCATTATTGAATTGTGTGGTGTTTAGGTTTTTTGCCATCCAGTATTGATTTCCTATACGAACAGAGTCGAATGTCATGCTTGGTGCAGGATAAGAGATTTTCAAAACGGATTTTACAGGATGGTGGTCGGAAGGCATCGGACAAGCTAATTGTAAGTTAGCTTTGTTTGTGAAATTTAAGATGATAGAAAATTCCTGCACTTCAAATCTATCAGTAGGGTAGTTGAATATATAATCAATTCTACCACTACCTCCGCTACCGGCCTTTACTTCACAAGCCTGTACAGCTTCCAAACTACTGTATGTATAATAATCTCCATCAATGATATTATTGGTTTTACGGAAGGTATCTTCAAAACCATGTTCAAAAAATCTATTGGGAGAAGATGGAATACCACCTATCACTGTACCCGGTCGGCAGTTCATATCGCCCACTATAATAACGGGTAAATTACCCAATTGCATGGAACGTTTGGCTGCTTCGTTACACAGGCTATCAATTTCCTCTGTTCTCAATTGATGTGTCGGTAAATCAGCTCCGGCACGCAGATGTATATTATAAAATAGAATTTCCTTTTGGGTGCTTTTCTCTCTTAAACGTACATAATGTGTATAACGTTGATTTTGGTACATGCCCGGATATTTATCTTTGAA
>CAYPYZ010000133.1:2325-5569 GCA_964414805.1 uncultured Paludibacter sp. | reverse complement strand
AACTTTGGTGGTTCGTTGGTAATGAGTGGCACTCCAACTCACTATACAGTTGGTGCGAACCTGATCGATCCAAACATAAACCGCACAGACTACTTTAGTGGAACAGGAAACTTTGCAACAAAAGGTTATCTTGCTGCTGCCGGTACTGCCCTTGACGTGATTGCAGTATGGGAAATTGAAAATGGAGCTTTCAAAGATATTTCAAATCCAATTCAGATTTTAGGAAAACGTGTGGAAGGTGGAGAATTTGCAGCGTCAGGTGATGTAGATTGGGTTTCAGCCAACCAAATTTTGATAACTTCGCAAGGAACAAAAGCTCAAATTATGACTTTAGACTTGAACAGTCCAGCCAACAGTACTTCTGAAGCTATAGGTTCAGTTACTACCGGTGCAGGTGGTGGTGCATATTTTGAAATGAATGGGATTCCTTATGTAGCATTAGCTACAGACAGATTTGGTGTAGTTGATATCTACGATATTAGCACTATAGCTTCACCTGACAAAATTGCAACAACAGACGCTATAGGCGCTAATGCTAATGGAACTGTACACTTATCTATCATGCCAGAAGTCAAAGAAGTTGGAGGTAGAGCAAAAGCTTCCCTTTATATCTGGGCTCCAAATAATGGTTTAGCTGTTTATGAATTAGATGGTGGTCCTATCACTTCCGTAAAAGAACCACAAGCTGATGCAGCTACTATCCGCATTATGAACACAGCTGATGGTATCAGCATTCCATTAACTGAAAGCTCATTGGTTGAACTTTATACTGTAAACGGTATGTTAATCGACAGGGTAGTTACTGCCGATACTTATACCCACAGTTTGAACCAAGGTATCTACATTGTTAGAGTAAATGGTCAAGCTATGAAGTTCATCAAATAAGATGATTTAATCCATCAGATTCGGTAGTCCGCTATCGAATCTGATATAAAATAATCTCCCCCGACTGCATCGACAATCGGGGGAGATTTTATTTTAAGCTAATGTATATTGTCTGCCTAAGCACACAACACACCAACTACTTTACACTATACCTGCATCCTTATAAGAAATACCTAAGGCATCAGCTACACCGCGACCATAAGCAGGCTCAACTTGATAACAATGATTGATATGGCGAATTTTAATTTTGTTTTCGCTGCATCCCATGTTTCTGGCGGTGTTGTCATAAAGGCGCTGTCTCTCCTCTGCATTCATCAATTGGAATAACTTACGTGGTTGTTCGTAATAATTATTATCATCCAAATCAAAATCCCAACGCTTGATTTCGCCATAAACTTGCAATGCCGGCTCATCCAATGCTGGTTGATCGCCTAATACACCATAGCTATTCGGCTCATAATGTATAGAAGAACCTTGATTGCCATCTACACGCATTTGTCCATCACGATGATATGGATTGTGCGTAGCAGTCGCTGCCTTAGGAGTATTCACCGGTATTTGATGATGATTTACACCCAAACGATAGCGCTGTGCATCACCATAAGAGAACAAACGTCCTTGTAACATCTTATCTGGAGATAAACCTATTCCGGGAACTAAAGCTGCTGGATTAAAGGCTGCTTGTTCCACATCTTGGAAATAATTTTCCGGATTTCTGTTCAATTCAAACTCACCTACCGGTATCAATGGAAATTCAGATTTATACCAAACCTTGGTCAAGTCAAAAGGATTATAAGGCATATTGTTAGCCTGTTCTTCCGTCATGACCTGGATATACATTTTCCATTTAGGGAAATTACCATTACCTATGGCTTCAAACAAATCCCTACCATGACTTTCCCTGTCTTTACCTACTAAAACTTCAGCTTCTTGGTCGGTTAAGTTTTCAATACCTTGTTGGGTTACAAAATGGAATTTTACCCAAACTCTCTCATTGGCAGCATTAATCATACTGAATGTATGGCTACCGTAACCATTCATATGGCGATAGGATTTAGGAATACCCCTGTCACTCATAGTAATAGTAACCTGATGGATAGCTTCAGGTAGACTTGTCCAGAAGTCCCAGTTATTATTCGGACTGCGTAAATTCGTATGTGGATCACGCTTTACGGCACGATTCAAATCAGGGAACTTCAGTGGATCACGTAAGAAAAACACAGGCGTATTATTACCTGCCAAGTCCCAATTACCATCTTCTGTATAGAATTTCATGGCAAAACCACGGATATCGCGCTCAGCATCAGCTGCTCCTCTTTCACCAGCAACGGTAGAGAAACGTACAAACATCTCCGTTTTTTTACCTATTTCAGCAAACATGTTGGCTTTGGTGTATTGCGTAATATCGTGTGTAACAGTGAAAGTTCCAAAAGCACCTGAACCTTTGGCGTGCATCCTTCTTTCAGGGATCACTTCCCTATCAAAATGTGCTAATTTTTCTAAGAACCAAACGTCTTGTAACATCATTGGGCCACGAGGGCCGACTGTCATGGAGTCCTGACTGTTAGCCACCGGTGCACCAGCAGCAGTAGTCATTTTTTTCTGATTCTCAGCATGACGTTTTCTTTTAATTTCTTCTGCATTCATATGACTTCTATTTTAAATAATTAAACTTAATAATTGACTATTTCGATGATAAATACGGGTTTATACATGATATTTTATCAAATTTTCCTCAAAAATAAGCTTTATAATTGTAAACAACAAAGAATATAAATATATAATTTTACTATATATTAATAGATGAGTATTTAAAAGTTTAATAAAAAGGGGGGTTGTATGGAGCATTGTTTATCGTTGAGATGTTGGGGTCGCAGAGTCTCACTGAGGGAATCACAGTGTATCACAGTGTTACTGTTTTGTCAAGAAAAAAGTGTGATAATGAAATTGACTTTTTTTTGCTTCGTTTTTTTGTGTCAAGACAAAAAAATGAAGAATTGTCTCAAGCCAAAAAGGAAGAAAGAACAAATTAGAATTTATCTTCATATCTTTGCAGCGCAAAAAAATATTCATTTAAAAACAAACATACAATGAAATCAAAATTAACATTATTCATTTTATTGACTACAATCACTACATTATTTATGGCTTGCGGACAATCAAAAAACACCGGTGAACAAGCAGACATGCACACTTCCGAAATAGCTTTAGATTGGCAAGGTGTATATTATGGCGTATTACCTTGCGCTGATTGCGAAGGTATAGAAGTAGAATTAAGAATCACTGAGGATGGTACCTATACCATGAAATCTCAATATTTAGGAAAAGAAAATGGTCTTTTTATCACCGAAGGTACATT
>CAYPYZ010000133.1:0-2225 GCA_964414805.1 uncultured Paludibacter sp. | reverse complement strand
GCGGCATTACCACCTTGATGGCTTGTCCTGATCATACCGAAGATCAACTCATTAAGGTATTAAACACTGTAGATAATATCTCTGTAGGAGAAGGAACTTTAACCCTCAACAAAGCCAGGATGGCACCTATGGCAGTCTTGAAAGAGGTGAAAGAATAATATTTTATGCACTGTCACCCACTACTTTTTCTTTCTTATAATCAATATAAGTAATGAGTCGTAGCGAGGTATCTTTCGTAAAATAGCTCCATGCCCAATTAAAGAAAATCACTATTTTATTTCTGACGCTCAAGATAAGCATCAGGTGTAAAAACATCCAGGCATACCAAGCCAAAGGTCCTTTGAATTTCCAAAACGGCAATTCAACCACGGCTTTGTGCTTGCCCACAGTAGCCATCATTCCCAAGTCGACATACTCATAATCCTTGAGTTGTCGCTTGGGATTTTTCAAAATGCGCTTGAAGTTTCTTCCTAAATTTTTAGCCTGGTTGATAGCTACATTAGCTACTTGTGGATGCCCTTTAGGATATTTGGGCGTTTCCATATAAGCTATATCCCCAACGGCATAGATATTATCGTACTGCAAAAGTTTATTGTGACGATCAACTATATAACGACCACGAAAAATATTTTCATCTTGAATACCATAGACAATATTACCGGTAACGCCCGCCGCCCAAATCACATTTTTACTGGCAATTTTTTCTCCATTACTCAAGATAGCAAGGTTTCCGTCATAGCTCTGTAACAGGGTTTCAGTCTTGACAATCACACCCATTTTTTCCAGATAGGCACGTGAGGCTTGTTGCGATTTGGCACTCATATTATTGAGTGAGTGTTGACTACCTTCAATTAAATAAATATTAAACTTGGTAAAATCAACATTGTGATAATCTTTAGGTAAGACATTTTCCTTCAGTTCGGAGAATGCACCAGAGAGTTCAACGCCGGTAGGTCCGGCACCAACAATGATAACATTCATCCAAGCTTGTTTATCTTCGGGCCGAGCAAAGATTTCCTTTTCAAAACTGAATAAAAACTTATTACGAATATCTATGGCATCTTGGGTTGTTTTCATGGCATAAGCGTGCTCTTTCACCTCTTCATTACCAAAGAAATTGGATTTACAACCGGTGGCTATTACCAAATGATCATAAGTTATAACCCTATCAAAAGTAGTTATTAACTTGTTTTCTTCCGGAATAATCTGCCGAATATCAGTCATGCGGAAATCCACATTTTTATTATTTTGAAAAATTTTTCTAAAAGGAAAAGCTATACTGGAAGGCTCTAAGCGTCCGCTTGCAACCTGATACAACAAAGGTTGGAACAAATGATGGTTTTGCTTATCAACCAAGAGCACCCGCAATTTGGATTTTCGCAGACTTTTGGCCAATTGTAGTCCGGCAAAACCACCACCCAATATCACCACTTTATCACCTCTCTTAACAGCTTTCATTGTGAAATTGATAAAATTATTATGTTAATATTGAAATAGCTATTGCGACCATTACGGTTGTAATTACTTCAATAGACTTTCAACTTTTTTCCAATTGACTACTTCCCAAAATGCATGGGTATAATCAGCTCTTTTGGATTGATACTTCAAATAGTAGGCATGTTCCCAAACATCCAATCCTAATAAAATAGCACCTTTTTCTGGTACATAAGACATCAAGGGATTGTCCTGATTAGCAGTAGACACGACTTTTAAACGACCGGAGTCCTCTTGAATAAGCCAAACCCATCCGGAACCGAAACGGCTCATGGCAGCTTTCTCAAACTCTTCTTTAAACTTAACTACAGAACCAAAATTTTGAATTAGAGCACGTTCTACCTTAGTTGTCATGTTACTTTGAGCGGGTGGCGTCAAAAACTCCCAAAACAATAAATGATTATAATAACCGCCACCATTATTCCTAACGGAAGTTTGAATGTCTTTAGGCAATTCGTCAATATTTTGCAGTATTTCAACAATTGACTTTTTGCGTAGTTCCGAATACTTGTTAAGTGCTGCATTCAAATTATTGGTATAAGCCGCATGGTGATTATTATGATGAATGTACATAGTAGTACTATCAATATAAGGTTCCAAATCGGCATAGCCATAATTTAATTCTGGTAATACATACTGTGCATTGGAAGTGCAACTAATTAAAACTGCTGTAATCGCTAATAAAAAAAATCTTTTCATTTGTACTTTGTATAATTCCTATCCTTTTCAAA
>CAYPYZ010000132.1:0-5575 GCA_964414805.1 uncultured Paludibacter sp. | reverse complement strand
GTTTTTCAATCACTTCATCCACATTGGCAGAAGTAAGTGGCAAGCGGGCTTTAAATCTTCCTTGAATTTTAGAAAAATCGTCTGTTTGTGATTTATCCGCATCGCCAATAACGCTATCTAAATCCTCTTGCGAAGTTACCAATATCCACGCTCTACCTTTACATTTAACAGCCAATGTTTCGGCTATCGTTTGTATGTTGAGCATCAGTTTAGTGTTATCTGCTATAAATTGTCCAACCTCATCGATAAAGAAATTTAATCTGAAGTCTTTCCCTTTTGAATTGATATGTTTATTTACTTTTTCTACAAAATCATCTACAGAAATGCTATGAGTCTTTTGTAAATCATCTAATATGGCAGTATAATCATCTTCTTGTCCACCCATAATTTGGGATAATACTTTTGCTACAGCTCGTTTTGTTTTAGGAGCAAAATATTTACGTCTGCCTTCATACCAAGACTCATTTGTTTCTTCTTCGTAAACTTTTTTAAATTCTTTGTATTTCCCCTCTTCATCTAACCAAAGCTCAAATTCAGCAACGTGGCGTTGTGAACCAAAATAACCCAGATAATCGTAAAATACTTTATAAAGTACGCTTAATACAGCATCATCTTCTTTCTTGGATGCAATCTGTGCTTGTTGGTCTATATTAAATAGTATAGACTTAGATGGAATTTGAGTAGCTTTTAAAATATTGGCTTTCAATATTTCATCTCCTACTATTTTTTCAGCAAATAGATTTCCTAAAGTTATATCATCATACTCTTTGTTTTCAAGTACATACGATAGTATTTTTAACAAATGGGATTTACCTGAGCCAAAGAATCCTGAAATCCAGACACCATTCACTTTGCTAAAATCATTATATAGTTCAAAAAAATCACTTATTTTCTTAGCTATTTCATTTGTAACAATATATTCTTCAACTTCAGTTAGAATATTATCCTGATCTTCAGCTTTAATAACAGTTTCTATACTTCGATCTATAGGTTTGTGAAAATAATCTTTTAGTTTCATGTGCTTAATTTTTTTGTGGATAAAGGAAAGAAGCTCTATAATAATTATCGTCAGTTAATAGTCCAAATAACTGTAGGTTTCTACCTGTGTATTTACCTGGGAAAAACATTATGGTTGGTGCATTCAATGCTATTTTTTGCAAGTTATTTAATATGTTATGTGAGCGAAAAAAGGGAAAGACAGCACTCACTCCACTGATGAAATAAATTTTTGCTTCACTTTGATCGATCATTTTTTTCAGGTGCGGCATCAATACTTCCTGCATATCTAAAACAGATTGAAGCGCTTCTTTAAACTCTTGTTTGTTCATGTCCTTTTCTAAATCAAACATCTCTTGCAAGCCAATATTTTCTTCTAATAATTGTAGGGTAATCTCATATAAGTTTAAATTTAAGCAAGTTATTCCTCTGTTTTCTAATTTGTTTAACAGTCCTGTATATGCCTGATTAATTGCTACCTCTTGCTCTGGATTATAACTTGCAATCCAAAAAGGGATTTCTCCATTAAGTGAAGACATACTTAAAAAATCATCTTGTATGACTCTCTTGAGTATCTCATCAAACATTTTGTCTATATTATCTTTGTACATCATAATCTGCTGTTTTCTATTTCTGAGTCATTTAATAAGAATATTTTTAACCATGCTGGGTTGTCATGTACAATTACGCGTTTAAGATTATCAAACACCCATTGTGGCTGTATCTGTTTTGACGAAGTTGAGTCTAAAATACCGGCATCAGCTAATATCTTGAATAGTGTTTGCTTGATCTTGTATATTGTTTTTTCTGTCAATTTTTCTAATTCTGGATGCTCTACTTGCTTTCTGTTGATAAAGATATTAAAATCACTATCCTCTATTTGAAAGTCTAAAGCCAACACCTTTTCACGAACAATTTCTATTACGAAATCACGAATAAAACTGTATGTTTTGGTAATGGCTAAATAGCAAACTTGCCTTTTCTCATCGAAGCTACCACTGTGTAATAATTCTTTTTGCGCATCAGTTAGCGAGTTAAATCTCTTGACCAATTCTGCAGCTATGCGTTTGTCAGATTTTTGATTACCGCTTCCCAATATCCCAGCAGCATCAATTTCGGTAGTAATAATTTCACCTGTAAAGTCTTTAAAATATTCGGCAAATTTCAAGAAATCAGACAGCCTGAAAGCAGCAGCAGTAAAAGAAAAGTTATATTTAAGTTTAGAATTTGTCATAGATAGTTGGATAAAGTAGGTAAGTCAATCTCAAGTATTTCACTCAGTTTTTTTCTATGTTCATCCTTGGGTGTAGTTTTTCCACTGACCCAGTTGGATATGCTCACTTCACTTACTCCCATCTTTTGCGCCAACCATTTCTGTTTGATTCCTTTAGATTGAATCAATTGTTTTAGCATGGGCATTTTAATAAAAATTAAAGTTGAGCTGTAAAGATAGATAAGAAAATGTTTTGTGCAAAATAAAAAGTAGGGAAAAACGAGATTATTTCGGTTTATTAGTCCTATTCTTATAAGGATTTATAATCTGATATTATTTTTTGGCTAACAATACACCGTCTTTTTGGTATTTAATGGGACAAATGGCAATAATAAAAGATTTATTATGTAGTTGTAATAAATTTGGAGAATCCCCCCCCCTCACTTCCCAATACAAAACTTCGCAAAGATATTCCCTAACACTTCGTCGGTGGAGATTTGGCCGGTGATTTCGCCTAAGTAGTGCATGCACTCGCGGATGTCGCGGGAAAGGAAATCGCTGGTGATGCCGGTGTTGAGACCACCGATGACGCGGCGGATGGCGGATTGGGCTTGTTGCAGGGCTTCGAAATGGCGGATGTTGCTGACTACTACATCACCGGGTTTGATTTCAGGGACTTGAGCAGCTCGTACCAAGGCATCTTCCAATGCGGGAATATTGAGCTTTTGCTTAGCGGATATGTAGATTCTTTCGCATTCAAATTCACTGAAAATATCGTTTAAAATATCCTGCTCTTCTTCAGTGATTTTATCGATTTTGTTGAAAATCATGATGACTTTTTTGCCTTCCGATTTCTTCTCAATTTTCTTGGTCAACCACTCCATATGCTCGCTTAATTGTGTGCAATCCAATATCCACAACACGATAGAGGCTTGCTCAATTTTTTGAAAAGTGCGCTCTATACCCATGCTTTCAATGGTGTCGGTGGTTTTGCGAATGCCGGCTGTGTCTATAAACCTAAAGGCAATGCCGTGTATATTGACTATGTCTTCTATGGTGTCGCGCGTAGTGCCGTGTATGTTGGAAACGATGGCTTTGTCTTCCTTCAATAATAAATTCAAAAGGGTGGATTTGCCCACGTTGGTTTCGCCTATCAAAGCCACAGGTATGCCGTTTTTCAAAACATTCCCCACACGGAAAGATTCGGATAGGGTAGTGATATGGTTGTCAATATCGCTTGCTAATGCTTTTAATTGTGTCCGGTCTGCAAATTCTACATCTTCTTCCGAAAAATCCAATTCCAATTCTATCAAGGAAACGAAATTGAGTAATTGTGTTCTGAGTTGTATGAGTTCTTGCGAGAATCCACCCCGCATTTGATTCAATGCCATGCGGTGTGCTGCGGCGGAATCGGAGGCAATCAAATCCGCAACGGCTTCTGCTTGCGCTAAATCCATTTTACCGTTCATAAAAGCACGTTGGGTAAACTCGCCGGCTTGCGCTAATCTACAGCCTTTGGCTATCAATAATTCCAATATTTTCTGTTGTATAAACAGAGAACCGTGACAGGAAATTTCTACCACATCTTCTCCTGTAAAGGAATGGGGCGCACGGAAAACGCTCACCACCACTTCATCCACCACAATATCTTTGTCCTTGATTTCTCCAAAAAGCAGGGTATGACTGGTAGCTTCCTGAATAGTAACGTCCTTGCGGGCAGCTACAAAAATCGCATCAGCAATTGCGAAAGCTGCTGTTCCAGAAACGCGTATAACTGCTATGCCTCCTATGCCGGGGGCTGTGGAAATGGCACAAATAGTAGCATTGTTCATAATGATATTGTTAAGCTGTTAAATTCTATCTAAAACCGTTTGTATCAATTTTTCAATATGGGGCTGGTAGTCCGTGTCGGCAGTCTCTATGCGGCGATTGGCTATCACACAGCAGACCGTCATGGCTTTATGTCCACCCATCAATTTCGCTAAACCGGCTATGGCAGAGCTTTCCATTTCATAATTGGTGATTTTATAATTTTGGTAACGGAAACTTTCTAATGTATCATTCAATGTCGGATGGGTCAATCCGACACGCAACTGGCGGCCTTGCGGACCATAAAATCCATTGGCAGAGATGGTCACACCTTTCAACATATCGTCCTTGCCAATCTTTGCTATCAAGGATGGATCGGCATCTATCACATAAGGAGCAGCCCATTGGGGATGCCAATCCGTATGTTTTACAAAAGCTTGCTCGAAAGCTAAATCGCAGACTGCATCACGGTTTGCATAAAAATTCAATACGCCATCGAAACCTATGGATTTTTCGGAAATCAAAAAACTTCCCAAAGGTATATCGGCTTGCAAAGCGCCTGTAGTTCCAATTCTGACAATATTCAATACCTTGAATTCAGACTTTTCTGTACGCGTTTCAAAATCTATATTGGCCAAAGCATCCAATTCATTCATCACTATATCTATATTATCCGTACCTATGCCTGTGGATAAAACGGTGATACGCTTGCCTTTATAGGTACCGGTAATGCTTTTAAATTCTCTATTAGTAATTGTAAATTCTTGATGATCAAAGAATTTGGCAACCAAAGTTACCCGACCCGGATCTCCTACCAAAATAATATTCTCGGCAAGCTGTTCGGGTTTCAAATGTAGATGGAAAATACTGCCATCGCCATTGATTATCAGTTCTGATGGAGGAAAATACCGCATATTCAAATTTTGAAATTTTGATTATCTTTGCAAGTCTTGTTGACAGCAAGTTTGCACAAAGATAAAATTTTATTTTCAATTGTATTGCACCACAGGTATCTACACAAATGTATCAACTAACAGATTTTCTTCCGACCACCAAAAAAGAAATGAAATTGCGTTCATGGGAAGCATTGGACGTGATTCTTTTTTCGGGGGATGCTTATGTGGATCATCCTGCTTTTGGGGCTGCTGTGATAGGACGATTGATTGAAGCTCAGGGACTTAAAATTGCCATTGTGCCACAACCCAATTGGCGAGATGATTTGCGGGATTTTAAGAAATTGGGTAAACCGCGTTTATTCTTTGCCGTAACTGCCGGCAATATGGATTCTATGGTCAATCATTATACTGCCAATAAGCGTTTGCGCTCTGATGATGCTTATTCTCCGGACGGAAAACCGCATTTTCGACCTGATTATGCTGCCAATGTGTATTGCAATATTTTGAAGGATATTTATCCGGATGTACCTATTTTATTGGGTGGTATTGAAGCCTCTTTGCGCCGTTTTACGCATTATGATTATTGGTCGGATAAGCTGATGCCGAGCATATTAATTTCTTCTAAAGCGGATATGTTGGTTTATGGCATGGGCGAAAAACC
>CAYPYZ010000131.1:0-5594 GCA_964414805.1 uncultured Paludibacter sp. | reverse complement strand
TAATACCGTGGCACTTATTAAAAATTATGATTGTCGATTGATTGAAAATCCGACTAACTCCGGCGGTCCAAATCAAGGACGAAACATAGGCTTGAAGTTAGCAACAGGCGATTATATCTGCATTGCCGATCAAGATGATATTTGGCATAGCAATAAAATCAAAGCAATTTTGCCTTATCTAAATCATGCGCCCATCATTACTTCCGGATATCTGATTGTGGATAAGCATAAGCATAAAAAAATTGATAAGATTAATCGGTCAGATGCAGGTTTTATTTTTTATGAAAGTAATGTGACTTTTATGAATATATTACAAAGAAATTTTAGCGGACAACAGACTTATCTTGGTTCCATTGTATATCATAAAAGTCTGCAAAACATACTGTTTGAGGAGGAAGTTGGTATGTTAGACTATGATTGGTTATTGCGTTTATTTCATCAGCAAACATCTTTAGAAGTCTCTCAAACCCTGTACACCCGAATAGTTGAAGGTCAGAATCTTTCATTGAATGCAGACTACAGAGCCAAAGATTTTGCTTTTGCTTTACAAGCTACAGCAAGCTATGAAAAGTTATATCCGCAGGCGGTAAAGAAGGCTAATAAAAGGATACATGGGACTTATGCCAAATATTTTTACCTAATGGGAGATATGCGACAAGCACGTATTTACTTAAAGAAATCTGCTTGGAATTTCAAGAATTTGCTGTACTATACAACTACTTACATAGGTTCAAAATTCGTTATCAAACATTTTAATGTATTTGGGTAGCATGAAAATTTTTAGAAGCATTAGAAACTGGATTAATAAACAAAGACAAAATCTGCGGTCTTTGAGGAGAAAAATAGCACTTAGAATCTCTTTACCCAAGGAGAACACTCAGCATTTAAGACCAACTTACAAATGCACTAAAAAATGGTATGGTAACAGTTATGGCGGTTTTTATGTCAATCCGGACGTATTGAATCAAGCATCTATTGTGTATTCCTTTGGCATTGGGAAAGATATTAGTTTTGATAAAAAAATCATGCAAAATCATGCTTGTCAGGTGTTTGGCTTTGATCCCACGCCAAAATCCATTGCCTATATTGGCGGTTTAAATCCTAATCCTCTATTTCACTTTTCAGCTATTGGGATTGCTCCCCTTTCGGGAAAAGAGGATTTCTACCTTCCCAAAAATGAAAAAAGTGTCTCTGGCTCAATGAAATATAGTGAAGTAATGAATGCTGAAAACAAAATTACTGTCAATATGATGAGCTTACAAGATGTAATGTATAAACTTGGACATGACAGTTTAGATATATTAAAAATTGACATAGAAGGTGCTGAATATGAGGTATTAGACTCTATACTCAACACGGATATTCCTATAATGCAGATTTTAGTGGAGTTTCACGATCGTATGTTTGAGGGTGCGATACGTTCTAAAGAGACCGTGAAACTGCTGAGGACAGCAGGATATGAAATATTTGCAGCTTCTATGAATTACGAAGAAATTTCTTTTATAAACCTTGGTCTATTGAAAAAGTATACAACGAACTGACTTATGTCAAATCCGTAATAAATCAAGGTTTAAAAATACTTTGTGTTGCCACATTCATGCGATTCCACACATTGATAGTTGCTATGAGCATGATAATTTGGGCAGTAAGTTTTTCTCCAAACAGCGATAGCACTTTATCATAAGTTTGGTCACAAACCCCATGTTCAGAAATTTTAGTTACCTCTTCCGTCAACTGCAAAATAGCCCTTTCCTCTTCATTAAATAAGTGTGACTCATGCCATACGGAAACGGCATAAATACGTCTTGGAGTTTCACCAAGTTTAATGGCATCTTCCGTATGCATGTCTAAACAATAGGCACATCCATTGATTTGGGATGCACGAATCTTAATCAATTCTTTATATATAGGATTGATTTTGACTGTACTTCCGTACTTTTCTAAAGTTAATACAGCAGTTACAGCTGCAGGATCAACTTCATGTATTGACGTTCTTTTATTGGACATAATAATATGATTTTAATTGTGAATAATATAGCTGTTTGTATAACATTTGAGATTTTCGAATGTTTATTTTTTGATTTTCATTAACGTGGGTTTATGGCACGCGGATTTATGTCCCATAAATCAATTCACAACAGAAATCAAAGAGAAATTAAGCACCTATCCTCAAAGATGAATATTTTTTGTAAATTTGCAAATTCAAAAATTCAAGGCTTTTTTATGATGAAATTCAAGGAATACACAAATTTCAACCTTTCGGAAATCAATAAAGAAATGCTCTCTTTCTGGCAAGAAAAGGACATTTTTCATCAAAGTATATCATCTCGTGAAGGTAAACCTTCTTTTGTTTTTTACGAAGGACCTCCTTCCGCCAACGGCATGCCCGGCATCCATCACGTTATGGCACGTGCTATCAAAGATATTTTCTGTCGCTATAAAACCATGCAAGGCTTTCAAGTAAAACGTAAAGCCGGTTGGGATACACACGGATTGCCTGTGGAGCTTGGTGTAGAGCAATCTTTGGGTATCACGAAAGAAGATATTGGTAAGTCTATTTCTGTAGAAGAATACAATACTGCTTGTCGCCGCGATGTGATGAAATACACCAAAGAATGGGAAGACTTGACCGAAAAAATGGGTTATTGGGTGGATATGGATGATCCTTATATCACCTATGACAATAAATATATTGAAACGCTGTGGTGGTTGCTCAAGCAGTTATATAACAAGGGTTTGCTATATAAAGGCTATACTATTCAACCTTATTCTCCGGCTGCCGGCACTGGTTTAAGCACCCATGAATTGAACCAACCAGGTTGCTATCGTGATGTGACAGATACGACCTGTGTAGCGCAATTCAAGGTAGTGCAAAACAACAATTTACCTTTTGCACCGGCTAATGACGATTGTTATTTCTTGGCTTGGACGACTACTCCTTGGACTTTGCCTTCTAATACGGCATTAGCGGTAGGACCGAATATTACCTACGTATTGGTAAATACATTCAATCCCTATACACAAGAGCCGGTATCCTTGATTTTAGCCAAAGATTTATTACCTGCTCACTTCAATATGAAATTGGCTGATATGCCTTTAAGCGAGTATGCAAAAGATAAAAATTTACCTTTTGAGATAGTAGGTGAATGTTTAGGAAAGGATTTAGCAGGTATTCAGTACGAACAATTAATTCCTTGGGTAAATCCCGGTGAGGGCGCATTTAAGGTTATTACCGGCGATTTTGTGACCATTGAAGATGGTACAGGAATAGTGCATATCGCTCCTACTTTCGGAGCAGATGACGATCGCGTGGCTAAGCAAAATGGTGTACCTGCTTTATTACTAATAGATAAGGACGGCAAACAACAACCTATGGTGGATAGGACAGGTAAGTTTTATAAGTTAGAAGAATTATCTGATGACTTTATCAAAACATCTGTAAATGTTGATTTATACAAGGAATTTGCCGGTCGTTTTGTAAAAAATGAATACTTACCTGATGAGCAATCACAATCGCAAGATACTTTAGATGTAGATTTAGCAGTCATGTTGAAAATGCAAGGATTAGCATTTAAAATTGAAAGACATGTGCACAATTATCCACATTGCTGGCGTACGGACAAGCCTGTATTATACTATCCTTTAGATAGTTGGTTTATCAAGACCACTGCCTGTCGTGATGAAATGATGAGTCTGAACGATACCATCAATTGGAAACCTCAATCCACAGGAACAGGCCGTTTTGGCAAATGGTTAGAAAACCTGCAAGATTGGAATTTAAGTCGTAGTAGATATTGGGGAACACCTCTACCTATCTGGCGCACAGAAGATGGAACAGAGGAAGCTTGTATAGGTTCAGCAGCCGAATTGATGCAAGCAATCGAGCAATCCGTTGAGCAAGGATATATGCAAGAAAATCCTTTTAAAAACTTCCAACCGGGCGTATTTACGGAAGAAAACTATGCAGTGGAAAACATAGATTTGCACCGCCCCTATGTAGATGAAATTGTGTTGGTATCACCTTCGGGTAAACCTATGATGAGGGAGCTTGACTTGATAGATGTGTGGTTTGATTCAGGAGCCATGCCTTTTGCACAAATGCATTATCCGTTTGAGAATAAAGAACTGATAGAAAATGGTTCGTTTTATCCAGCAGATTTTATCTCGGAAGGGGTTGACCAAACCCGTGGATGGTTCTTTACCTTGCATGCTATCAGTACCATGATACGAGGATCCGTTGCCTTTAAAAGCGTCATTTCTAATGGATTGGTGTTGGATAAAAATGGCAATAAGATGTCGAAGCGATTAGGCAATGCCGTAGATCCATTCATTACTATCGAGCAATATGGTTCAGACCCCTTGCGATGGTACATGATGACCAATGCATCACCTTGGGATAACCTGAAATTTGACATAGAAGGAGTGGAAGAAGTGAGGAGAAAATTCTTCGGAACTTTATATAATACTTATTCTTTCTTCGCATTATATGCTAATGTAGATGGCTTTAGCTATCAAGAAAAAGAGATTCCTTTAGAGGAAAGACCGGAGATTGACAGGTGGATTCTTTCCTTATTAAACACCTTAATTAAGGACGTAACAGCACATTATGAAAATTATGAGCCTACAAGAGCCGGACGAGCCATAGCGGATTTTGTGGATGCTAATTTAAGTAATTGGTATGTTAGATTGAACCGCAAGCGCTACTGGGGTGGCGAGTATAATCAGGATAAAATAGCGGCTTACCAGACTTTATATACTTGTTTACATACAATAGCAAAGCTGATGGCGCCTATTGCACCTTTTTATGCCGATCAATTATTCTTAGATTTGAATAAAGTGAGTGGTGTAGACGACTCAGCATCTGTCCATTTATCAGAATTTCCTATCTATCAAGAAGAAAATATAGATAAAGACTTAGAGGCAAGCATGTATTTAGCACAGCAGATTTCCTCAATGATACTTGCTTCTCGCAAAAAAGCGGAGAAGAAAGTTCGTCAGCCATTGTCGAAAGCCATAGTTCCGGCACCGGACGAAACTACTTATAAACAGATTTTATATATAGCCGATTTAATCAAGACTGAAGTAAATATCAAGGAGTTAGAAGTCTTGCCGGCAGACGCAGACATCGAAGGCATTATCAAAAAGGCAAAACCCAATTTTAAAACTTTGGGTAAAAAATATGGTAAATTGATGAAAGAGATTGCTGCATCTATCAATAGTTTTGGTAAAAAAGAAATTGGTTCTATTGAAAAAGATGGCCAATATAGTTTTGATTTAAACGGTCAAACGATTGATCTTCAAGCTGATGATGTAGAAATATTTACTGAAGACATGCCCGGCTGGTTAGTTACCAATGAAGGTAGGCTAACTGTTGCATTGGATATAACAATTACCGAGGAACTTCAGCGAGAAGGCATAGCTCGTGAATTAGTCAATCGCATTCAAAACTTACGTAAATCTTCCGGCTTTGAAATCACGGATAAAATTACGATAACTTTGGTTAATAATATTGAGATTAATGCGGCTGTAGAAGAGTTTAAGGACTATATTGCATCACAAACTTTAGCCTCTTCTATTCAATTAGTAGATACAAT
>CAYPYZ010000130.1:0-5660 GCA_964414805.1 uncultured Paludibacter sp. | reverse complement strand
GAGGATAATTCCGCCGTGTTTGTGGGTCCATTCCCAGGCGTGTTCGAGGAAATCTTCACGACTCAGCTCGTTTTTATTGATGCCTTGTTCTTTGAGTTTGCTCACCACTTTGGCTTCGGTAGCAATGGAAGCGTGGTCGGTTCCCGGCACCCAAAGGGCGTTTTTGCCAAGCATGCGAGCGCGGCGAATTAGCACATCCTGAATGGTGTTGTTGAGCATGTGGCCCATGTGCAGTACGCCGGTAACGTTGGGAGGCGGTATCACGATGGTATAGGGCTCTCTTTCATCGGTTTCTGAATGGAAGTATTTTTTCTCCATCCAATGCTGATACCATTTGTCCTCGGTAGTTGCCGGGTTATATTTGCTGGGCATTTCCATGTTGAGTCGGAATTATTTATTAAGCGGCAAAAGTAGGAAAGATTATGAGATATGTTGTTAATGGGCTTTAAAGGATTAACCCCGCTTACGCTTTTGAATTGCTCCTCTTCCTTGTTTATTCGCCCCGAGTGACTTGAACTTTTTTCATATTTTCAATTACTACTGTTAGATAAACCTAACTCAAGAGAACGCATTTCAACCGATAGGTCGCATTGATAAGTATCTGATGTTTCGCACAAGTATGTAATTTATTATTTATGAATTATTAGTTACTATTTATAAATTTTCCATTTTCAAACGAATTTACTTCGGGAAACTCTGTGCTTTCTTTGGGAAATTCTGTGTCCCAGATAGCTATCGCGGGCTATTTCACAAAGGAGCCACAAAGGAGCCACAAAGAATTATTCCCTATACAAAATATTATATTTCAGATTGTTATGTAATTTCAGAGTAAGTGCGAAACATCAGTAAGTATATTATGCCTATCACAAAATGTGTGATTTATGTAATTAATTCTAATAATTGCATAACACTACACAGAAGCGTGTAATGTAGCTTTGCACTAATTCTAAAAATATCAATGATGTTATTATTGTTCATTGAATAAATAAAAAAAACGAAATATGAAAAATTATCTACATAGTATATTGATAGCAGTTTTTTTGCTTTTAATACCAGTCATAAATTTCGCACAGGCTCCCCTTTTGGGAACTGCTGCTGATTTTGTCCTGTTTACTTCGGTTGGAGCAATGACAAATGTAGGAACCCCGCATTTGACTTTACTTACAGGTAATGTAGGTACAAATAGTGGTTCAAATACTAATTTTGGTAACGTGAATGGTGTTATGCATGCCGGCGACGGAGCAAGTACTCAATGTGCTGCTGATTTACTGAGTGCATATAATTTTCTCGCGAATGCTATTCCCGATTCAACCATTGTGAATCCGGTATTGGGAAACAATTCTACCTTTTTACCAGGCACTTACCAATTACCTGGTGCATCCTCGCTCAGCCAAAGTATGTCTTTAGATGCACGGGGCAATCCTAATGCAGTATTTATTTTTAAAATGCCTGCCGGACCACCGATGTATGCTTTTAGCACCGATGTAAATGCAGAGGTAAAATTAATAAATGGGGCACAGGCAAGCAATGTGTTTTGGTTTGTAACTGGTGCAGTAAGTATAGGTACCAACACTAAAATGAAAGGTACTATTGTTGCCGGTGGAGCAATATCCATGGCAGCTGGTACTGCACTTGAAGGAAGAGCACTTACCATTAGTGGTCAAGTTTCGGTTAATAATGGTTTTATTTTATTATCGGCACATTTGCCTGTCGATATATCAGCTCCACTGAATACAGGACCCGATGCCCCTGTATTTGTTGAATCAAAGACATATGGCGTATTTTCTTCATTAGGACCTGTTTCTGATGATGGTACTTCGCATGTAACCGGTAGTGTGGGAAGCAATACTGCATTGCCTACAGGGTGGAACCCTTTGTTTGTTTCAGGAAATATTGAAGGCATGAACCCTGCTACAGGGGGTGCTAAAGGTGATTTGTTGCTGGTTTATAATTCATTGAATACGCTTACGGCTGATATTGTATTACTTTATCCTGCTCAATTTGGACACAATTTGGTGCTGACACCTCATTCTTATTTAATGAATGGAGCAGTAACATTTACGGATACTATCATTTTAAATGGCACAGGAAATAAAGATGCTGTTTTTATTATTAAAACAAAAGGTGCGTTTGCATCAGGTGTAAATTCAAGCGTTATATTGAAAAACGGAACACAAGCTAAAAATGTATATTGGATGGTTGATGGAGCTGTTAGCATTGGTGATAATTCAGTTTTTAAGGGAACTATTGTTGCCAATAATGGTGCAATTGACCTTCTTGGTGGTTCAACCCTTGATGGTAGAGCGCTTACAACAAATGGTTCCATTTCAACCACTGGAATGACGACGGTTTTACCAATACCCGAAGTTGAAATCAATCCCGAAAATTTATTCGTTTGTGATGGTGATTCTACAGGTTTTGTAGTAGCTGTAATAGTAGAAAGTAATGGTCCATATACATACCAATGGCGAAAAGGATCTGTAAACCTAAGCAACGGCGGAAACCTGTCAGGAGTAACTAACGATACACTGGTAATAGATCCTGTAAGTGCTTCTGATATTGCAACAGACTATAATGTTATAGTATTTGATAACGATCTAAAATCTGATACTTCAGCGAATGCTGCATTATCTTTTCATCCAGTGACTGCCATTACAAAAGAACCGGCCAATCAAGCAGTTTGTACTGCTGGAGATTTAGCAAGTTTTTCGGTAGCTGCAACCGGACATGGTCTTACTTATCAATGGAGAAAAGGAACAACAAACCTGACAAATATGGGTAACATTTCAGGTGCAACATCTGATACGCTTATCATAAACCCTGTGGCTGTTGGAGATGAAGCAATAAACTATAATGTTGTTGTAACAGACACTTGTGGACAAGTTGTTACATCAGCAGAAGTGTCTTTAAGTATAAGTACTGACATAATCATTAATACACAGCCTGCTGATCAAATAGGATGTCAAGATACTCCGGTAAGTTTTTCCGTTACTGCAACAGGAGCAGGTCTCACATATCAATGGATAAAAGGAACTGTTAACTTAACCAATAAAGGAAATATTGCAGGAGCGACATCAGCCACCCTGACAGTTTATTCTGCGAATACAGCAGATGTTGCATCAGATTATAATGTTATTGTTTCTGGTATATGTGCAGCATCTGTAACTTCGGTAAATGCTTCTTTAAGTATAATTACCTGTGATGATTACTGGGATGGTGGTGATAATACAAAATCATGGTCTGATGCTAATAACTGGAGCAATGATGCTGTCCCGAATCCCGGATCAAATCTAACGATTGGAGCTGGTAAAAATGTTGAAATTGCAGTAGCTACTGAAGCAGATTGCAATAATTTAACTGTAGATGGCTCATTAACAATCAAGTCGGGTAATGCCGGAAACGGATCGTTAATTGTAAATGGAACAGTTACCGGCAACATAACTGTACAAAGTTATGTAACTGGTGAACAATGGCACGGTATAAATGCTCCTGTTTCTGGGATAGTTTCAGGTGATCTTATGATTGGTGGTACTGATGTTTATTTACTAAAACACGATGAACCAAGCAATACATATTCTTATGTTACATCAACAACTCAGAGCCTGGGTACAATGGGGGGATTTTTTATATGGATAGATGGAAGTGCTAATACTTATTCATTTGCAGGAAACCTCAATACAGGAACACTTAGCACAGATGTTACTAAAGGCGGTGCTGGATATAATTTTATAGGCAATCCATGGTCTTCAGCAATCGACTGGGAAGCTGCAGCTGGCTGGGGTGGTACATCTACAGTTGCCGATAATGTTTGGGTATACACTGGTTCGGCTTTCACAGTCTATAACAGAAACACTCAAGTTGGTGATGGAAGTAGATATATTGCCAGGAACCAAGGCTTTTTTGTGGAGGCAACTGCTGCTGGTACATTAACAGCTTCAAATGATGTGTGTGTGCATAATGGAGTCGCCTTCAGAAGCTCTGAGAGATCTGATCAACAGCTGATTACTCTTGAACTTTCTAGTAATGACCAGTCCGATAAAACTTTCATTGTTTTCAAAGAAGGTGCTACTACTGATTATGAAGGGACATTTGATGCTCACAAACTCTTTAGTTTTAATGAAGATTATCCACAGATTTACTCTACTGCGAATGAGTTTATGGCTATTAACGCTCTTCCTTACAATTATCGCGAAAGCATTGCAATGGATGTAAGAGGAGAAAATGGAAATGAAATGACTATTTCTGCTACAGAAACTGCTGACATAGATGTTATCTATCTTCAGGATGAAGCAACAGGTATTATTGTTGATTTAACAGAAGAGTCTTATACATTCACCTACGATTCCGGTATTACCGACAGGTTTACTATTTTATTCGTTATTACTAACATAAATGAAAATCCTAACACTTTTGATGCAAAAGTATTTGATTCAAACGGTGCTATTCAGATAATTTTGAGTGAATTCGAGAATGTTGACATAAATGTATTCAACTTATTGGGACAAAATGTTGCATCACAATCAGCAACCGGAACTCATAGCCGTATTAATGTCCGGCAATCAGGGTATTATCTTGTTAAGTTGAGCAATGCAACAAAGATTTCTACTCAAAAAGTATTCATCCGCTAAAAACCTAAATCATGAAAAAAATACTAATAAAACTATCGTTTATTATTGCATTTACTATTTCAAGCACAGCTTTGTTAGCACAAGGACCTCCAGACCCTCCGGGAGATCCCGGTTCAGGTGGAGTCCCCATTGGTGGCGGGGCTCCTATCGGTGGTGGCATTGCTATACTGCTTAGCCTGGGCGCGGCCTATGGCGGGAAGAAGCTCTACACCTTTTACAGCAAAAACAAGGAAATGCTGGACGAGTAGCCACATATTAAACAATCCTGATAGGTTTATGAAACCTGTCAGGATTATGTTAGTGTCTGTCTAAACTGTCTTATAAAAGCAGGGAACTCAGTTCTCTGCTTTTTTCATGTCCTGTAACACGAAACAAGATTTTTCACTAAGGCCATTTTTGTAAACACGGAAATTGAGTTATTTCACACAGCTCAGAAGGACAAAAATGGACCGTTTATTTCAATAGCTTTACTCTAGTCTTGTATTGCTCCTCTGTGATGGAATAAAAATTTTCAATGCGAGACCCCGGACTCTTTTTAGGTTTGTGGTTTACTAATCCCAAAAGTTATCTGTATCGTTGTAAGATTTTAAAATCTTGCTGATTTACGTAAATAATTTCGCTTCTGATGTCGCTTGATGGCGCAAACCCAGGAAATTATGTAATGCAGCCAGAAATTAGCCGTCAAACTGATGCTGCGTTGCATTGGCTTTCCATAAATTATAGTACTTTTATTTTTTGGAAAATAAGCTTTGAAACATACTGTTTTATACATTTCAGCAGCGTAACACCTATTTTAAAAGCCCATGAAATACCGTTTGATTTACGATAAAGAAGCGCAGGAAACCATTGATGATAAAGTGCTTCCGTTGGTGGAAGAACTGATTGATAAAGCTGAAATATTTGATCCTGAGCTGATTGATGGTTTTGATCCAGATCAAAAGCTGTTGTTTTATGTTTCTGACGAACAGCTGAAAAGTGTTTTTTCGGTAATCCTTGAAAAGGAGCTGACGGTCACGGTCTTGCCGCATCCTG
>CAYPYZ010000129.1:0-5740 GCA_964414805.1 uncultured Paludibacter sp. | reverse complement strand
GCACACCCATACATGGGAAGAAGATACACGAGATGTCAATAATGGATGGAGTTTTGCCTTTGGTGGTGTTACCAAATGCAACAATGTATTGAATAATATCATCAATATCGTTGGCGATGATGAAACAACATATTCAGATGCCGCCAAAGCAGGTCTTGCTGAAACCAAAGTTCTACGCGCTTTCTATCATTTATTGGCCATGGATTTATATGGCAATGTACATATTGATGATGGCGAAAGGGAATTGAAGCAATACACCCGTACAGAGGTCTTTGAATGGATTGAACAGGAAATCCTTGATAATATTGATAAGCTAGACAGTAATGTAAGGTATGGTACTTTAACAAAATCGGTAGCACATACTATCTTGGCAAAATTGTATATGAATGCTGAAGTATACACAGGCACTCCTCGTTGGGAAGATGCCATTGCTCAATGCGATGCTGTGATAGATGGTGGATATAATTATCAATTAAACGATGATTATTTTACTACCTTTAAAGCTGATAATACTGCTAATATGGAGATTATTTTTCCTATAGTATTTGATGCTGTTTATGCCAAAGGCAATATGTTTCATTTAATGACTTTGCATTATTCTCATCAAGAAGCTTATGGTTTTACTACCGAAACTTGGAATGGTCCGTGTACTTTAGAAAGTTTCTATAATAGTTATGACAATACCGATCAACGTAAGGATCAATGGTTTGTGGGACCTATTCAAAAAGATGGTGTAACGCTTACTTACAGCAATGCTACGCTTGATAAGGCACCTGCTATTATTGTTCCGCAAGTGACTACTTTACAAGATCCTACTGCAGCCAATGTATTTGAAGGTGCTCGGTTTATCAAGTTTGAAATAGAACCCGGTATTGAGCATCATGCCAATAGCGATTTTCCTATCTATCGTTATGCCGATATTTTGTTGATGAAAGCAGAGGCTTTGAAGCGTAAAGATGGTAGTGTAGGAGCTTTTATCAACGATCCTGAATTTCAAAAATTAAGGACACGTGCCGGTTTGGCTCCTTATTCCGAAAGCGAATTAACTTTGGATGAGCTATTAGCAGAAAGAGGAAGAGAATTAGCTTGGGAAGGCCATCGCCGTCAGGACTTAATCAGGTTTGGTAAGTTCACCACCGGTATGTGGGAATTTATGGAAGCCAGATCACCTAATAGAAATATATATCCAATTCCAACATGGGTAATGGATGACAATCCAGGTGTTTATACACAAAACAGCTGGAAATGATTTGAATTTTTAGTGTATTTTTATCAATTAATAAACATCAAAATAAACATCAATTAAAGTAAAAAAAGTATGAAAAAATTAAGTTATTTAATTATGAGCTTGCTTGCATTCTCATTTGTATTCGTAGCTTGTGATCCTGAGGACAAGCCTAATGTAGATGAAATAGTAGAAGACGGTTTTTATGTAGTAGGCGAAGCTACTGCTGTGGCAAATTTAACTGCTGAAGGTGCAAATAAAGGTATCATGGCTGTGGGTTTTAACGAAGTGTTACAATCCAAAGAAGGAGTAACTGACGAAGAGAAAGTATCTGCGGCTTGTCAACGTGCAGGAATGTACGAAAAATACATCGTACTTGAAGGAGGTAAACCTTTCTCTTTAGTATTGAAAGAAGGTAAAGAAGAAACCAAGTATGGTGCGGAGTTGGCTCTTTCTGACACATTGAGCGGTGATAGTGAACCAGCTATTCAAGTTTATAAAGGAACAATGGCTGAAAATACTACTATGCAAGTATCAGAAACTGGGTTATATCACATTGTACTCGATTTGAATCTGAACAACGATTTGCCAAACAAACTTATCTTAGTTGCACCAGTAACATTGGGTGTGCGCGGAGATATGAACGGCTGGGGATTCTCAGAAATGGCTTCATCCGAGATTAATAAAAATACAATCACCTATACAATTGAAGACCAAGAACTTTCCGCTGGTGGAACCTTCAAATTTGCTTATGGAGGTGGTTGGAAAATTCAATTAGACGAAGAGGGTTTAGTTAAAGCTAATACAAACTTAGGTAAAGATTTGAAACCTGGAGCTGGAAATATTGCAGTTGAAGCCGCAGGTCTCTACAAAATCACTTTGACATACACTTTGGCACAAGGTGATATAAATAGTAGTTTTAGCTATACAGCCGAATTAACCCAAGCTTCTTCTATGCCTGAAAATATGTATATGACTGGTACTGATTTCGGAGGCTGGACATGGGGATCTGAAGGGATTGTTAGTCTTGTTCCTGTGCATAGTGCTGCTGGTTCTTTCTGGACTATAAAATATTTGAAAGCTGGAAATGGTATGAAATTCAGTGAAATCAATATTAAGGATGATTGGGGTAAATCTTTCGCAGGTCTGGGTGAAAATATTGGATTTTCATTTGATGGTGAGGGTAATGCTGTAGTTGCTGAAGATGGTATCTATATGATTTATATTGATTCCAAAAACAACAAATTGGCAATTGAACCTGCAAAAGTTTATTTGACAGGTGAAGATCTTACTGGAGGATGGGGAAATGAAGCTGCTGAATTCTTATTTACTGCTGAAGGAAATCAATTGGCTTCTCCTTTATTTACAAGTGGAGGAAACTTGCGTATTTTCGCAGCAAGTTCAGTTGCTACAACAGATTGGTGGACACGCGAATTTAACGTGTTCGATGGTAAAATCGAATACAGAGGTGCTGGTGATGACCAAGATGCTGTTCCAGTGTCTGCAGGTCAGAAAGTTACACTCGACTTTAATGCCGGAACCGGTGTTATTGAATAATATATAGACCTATTGATGGTGCTCTGTAAAAGCTTGCTATACAGAGCACCTTTTTATATTCCTCACTTCTGATTTTTATATCATGCGAAAACTTATACTTTTTTTATTCCTCTGTCTTTTTGCAAATACGCTTGTAGCCCAAATTATTAGTACTAATCCCACTTTTATTACCCGTGATTATACCGGTGAAATTGAAGTTATTTATGATGCTGCACTTGGTGATGGCGGTCTCAAAGGCTTTACCGGTGATGTATATGCACATACGGGTGTGATTACCACAGATAGTAAAACTGATGCTGATTGGATACATGCTCCTACCTGGGGCGATAATGCCGCCAAATATAAATTAAGCTCTCTTGGAAACAATAAATGGAAACTGTTGATTACACCGAATATGTCCTCATACTATGGATTGAAATCCGGTGAAGTAGTTACTAAAATGGCATTTGTATTTAGAAGTGCCGATAAAACCAAAGAGGGAAAAAATACAGGTGGCACCGATATCTTTGTGAATATTGTAGAGGCAGGCCTTAATGTATCTATTGCTAATCCTGCTAATAATATCAGTGTGACTGCTGGTTCTCCTGTAGCCTTTAAAGTGGAGGCATCTATGGTTGCCAATATCAGATTGATGATCAATGATAAGATGGAAAGTACAGCCAATGCTGCTGTTTTAAATTATACACATACATTCACTGCACCTAATGATTACAAGGTGGTGGCTTCTGCTACTGCGGCGGGACAGACTGTATACGATACCATGATGGTGAATGTGCCTGCGGCTGTTGTTACGCAAGCACGACCCACAGGTGCTAAAAATGGTATCAACTATAATAGCAGTACTTCCGCAACATTGGTATTGCATGCTCCTAATAAAAACAGAGTTTTCTTGATTGGAGATTTTAATGATTGGACACAACTCAATACTTATCAACTGAAAAAAGATGGAGAGTATTGGTGGATAACCATAGATGGACTTACACCCGGTGAACTCTATGGTTTTCAATATCTAATAGATGGTAATATTCGCATTAGCGATCCATATACAACATTGGTGTTAGACCCATGGAACGACCCCTGGATCAATGAATATCACCAACGATTCCCAAATTTAAAACTTTATCCTACAGGTAAAACTGAGGGTTTGGTAGCTACACTGCAAACCAACCAACCAAGCTATAATTGGGAAGTTCCTAATTTTGCCATGCCCAATAGGGAAAATATGGTGATTTATGAAGTCTTATTACGTGATTTTACTACTGAAAAATCGCTACAGGCTGCTATAGATAAATTAGATTATCTCAAGCATTTAGGTGTTACCGCCATAGAATTAATGCCTATCCACGAGTTTGATGGCAATGAAAGTTGGGGGTATAATCCTAACCATTTCTTTGCACCGGATAAAGCTTACGGAACACCGGATATGTATAAGAAATTTATAGATGAAGCACATAAGCGTGGTATTGCTGTGATTTTAGATGTGGTCTTCAATCATGCTACCGGCAATCATCCTATGGCTAAATTATATTGGAATACTGCTACAGGTAAAACCGCCAATGATAACCCCTGGTTCAATGTCAATGCACCACATCCATACAGCGTTTTTCATGATTATAATCATGAATATCAGGGAACGAGAGAGTATTTCAAACGTGTGTTGCAATACTGGATACAAGAGTATAAATTGGATGGTTATCGATTGGATTTGACCAAAGGTTTTACACAGAAAAGCAGCACTGAATCGAATGCTTCTCGCTACGACCAGTCTCGTATAGACATTCTAACGGATTACTACAATGCAACTAAAGCGGTGAAATCGGATGTGATGTTTATTCTTGAACACTTCTGTGATAATGATGAAGAAACGGTTTTAGCTAATAATGGCATGTATCTCTGGCGTAATGTGAATAATGCATTTTCGCAATCAGCTATGGGCTTTAGCTCTGATAGTAATTTTGGTGGATTGAATGCTACGCCACGCCGTTGGGTAGGCTTTTCTGAAAGCCATGATGAAGAACGAAATTTCTATAAAGCTAAGACTTGGGGAGAGGGTACGATTAAAACGGACTCTGTGTATCGTATACAACATAGAGTTCCCTTGAATATAGCCTTTACGGTCTTGGTACCCGGTCCGAAAATGCTATGGCAATTCCAAGAAATGGGTTATGATTATTCCATTGATGCATTGGGTGGTAGAACAGCCAATAAGCCTCCTGCATGGGGATGGTTGGACTTAGCACATCGCAAAGCTGCTTATCAAGCATCTTCAAAAATCATCACTTTAAGGAAAATGTTCCCTACAGCCTTTACGGAAGGGCAATATAGTCTGCAAATAGGTAGTAGCGATTGGAACAATGGTAGGAGAATAGCTTTGACTCATGGGGATTTGAATTTGGTAGTATTGGGTAATTTCAAAGCTAATGATAATATTACAGCCAATCCTTCATTTTCCAAAACAGGTATGTGGTATAATGTATTGGATGGCAGTAGTTTGAATGTGACTAACACTAATATGACCATACAAATTCCTCCCGGTAGGGTCATGATTTTTGCTGATAGAGAAATAGAGTTTCCCAATGGCTTGAACGAGCCTATGGAGGATTTGACCACAAATATGGTATATCCTTCTGTCACCAATGGAAAGGTTTTCATAGATAGTGCACCTATCAATCATGTACAGGTGTATAATATGAATGGTCAGTTGATACTCACTTCCGAAAATGCTTCTGAGTTAGATTTAGGGCATTATGCAGCTGGTTTGTATTTTATTCATGTAAAAAATGAACAAGGCAAATTTACAGGGAAAGTAATTAAGTATTAAGATATTAGCTTAGTCAAATATTAATTTTAATAATAAGAATATGTATCAAAAATTATTTTATGGATTGATTGTGCTGTCTATCAGTTTAATGCTGACAGCATGCAATGTAGAACAAACGAATACTGATGTAGAGAAAG
>CAYPYZ010000128.1:0-5771 GCA_964414805.1 uncultured Paludibacter sp. | reverse complement strand
TAATTATACTGTCGAATTAAGTAAGGCAGGTTATGCAACGGTTAAAAAAGAAGTAAATATCACTGAAGACAAAAGTGTGATGCTTAGTGAAACTTTGGATAGTGGTCCACAAATTTTTACCGAAACTGTTGCCGGCGTCAATATCGACATGGTTTATATTAAAGAAGGTACATTTATGATGGGTAGCCCGCGCAACGAAATAGATAGAGAATCTAATGAAACTCAACATCAAGTTAGTTTAAGTAGTTTTTATATGGGCAAATATACAATTACCGTAGCACAATTTAAGGTGTTTATAGACGAAACGAATTATAAAACTGATGCCGATAAAGGTGGTGGAAGCTATATTTGGTCAGGGAGTGAATGGACAAAGAAAAATGGAGTAAATTGGCGTAGCGATGTAAATGGCAACACGCGCCCACAATCCGACTATAATCATCCGGTGATTCACGTTAGTTGGAACGATGCGGTAGCATATTGCAACTGGTTGAGTCGTAGGACCAGCAAAACCTATAGATTACCCACCGAAGCAGAATGGGAATATGCTTGCCGGGCAGGTACCACCACTCCTTTTAATACAGGTAATAATCTTACTACCGCACAAGCAAACTATAATGGTAATTACCCATATAACAACAATGCAAAGGGAATATATAGGGCAAAAACTTTAGCTGTAGGCAGTTTTGCTCCCAATGCTTGGGGTTTGTACGATATGCACGGCAATGTTTGGGAGTGGTGCAACGACTGGTATGGAGATTATAGCAGTGGCAGTCAGATAAATCCCAAGGGACCAAATTCCGGTTCGGGCCGTGTGTTGCGCGGCGGTAGCTGGTACTTCGATGCCTGGTTCTGCCGCTCGGCGTTTCGCAACAGCATCAATCCCGACAGCCGCATCAACAACAACGGTTTTCGGGTGGTTCTTGTCCCATAGTTTGGTGGTGGGGGGGGTATGTCCTCTGTGTTACTCTGTGCTACTCTGTGATACACTGTGAAACTCTGTGCTCCAAAAAACCAAATTCAAAATAACAAAAATATTCTTTTTATGCATCATTATTTAATAAAATTATTTACCTTTGAACTCTTATTGTTAAAGCATCACAATTTAATAACATCATTACTAATTCTATAAAAGAAAATTCTCATGAAAAAACAAATTAAATCCATTGTTAACTTATTCCTCTTAGTAGGAATTATCAGTTTTGGCATGGTTGCTTGTAAAACAAAAGCCGTTGCACCAAAAGCTTTGGGCGAAGTTGAGCTTGTTATTCCATGTTCCGGTCCTGAATTTCAAAGCAATAGCAAAGCATTCAGGTATTCAGCTATCGGCGAAAGCATGAACCAAATGACAGCTAAAAATATTGCTGTCAATGAAGCACGTGCCGGACTTGCCGCATCTATCCAAGCTACTGTGAAAGGTGTTACAGACAATTATGTGAAATCCGGTAACTACAACAACAAAGAAGAGCTGATGCAAAATTTTGAAGGCTTGACCCGTACCGTTGTTAACCAGCAATTAAATGGAACTTCTATTATCTGCGAAAAAGCTACCCTCACAAAATCAAACACTTACAAATATTATGTATGTGTAGAATGGGGTAATAGCGAACTATTAAACGCTTTGGATCAACGCATGAGCAATGATGAAATGCTGAAAGTTGATTATAACTACGAGAAATTTAAACAAACTTTTGAAGAAGAAATGAGCAAAATGCAATAAACATTGATTCTCAAATCCATATCATAAGATGGGCAGTCAGTTTTGATTGTCCATCTTTTTTTGCCTTTTTCATGAAAAATTCCTATTCCAAAATTTTATAGTACTTTTGTGCTCCGAAATTTTAACTGATTTATTCAAAGAATTAAATACAATGGCTTTACAATGTGGTATAGTTGGTTTACCTAATGTCGGCAAATCGACCCTTTTCAACTGCTTATCGAATGCAAGAGCGCAAGCTGCTAATTTTCCTTTTTGCACCATAGAACCCAATATAGGGGTGATTACTGTGCCGGATGAACGCTTGAATAAATTGGCTGAATTGGTGCAACCGCAACGTGTATTGCCTACTACAGTCGAAATTGTGGATATTGCCGGATTGGTGAAAGGTGCCAGCAAAGGAGAAGGTTTAGGTAATAAATTTCTTGGAAATATCCGTGAAACGGACGCTATTCTGCATATCTTACGTTGTTTTGATGATGATAATATCACCCATGTGGATGGTAGTGTCAATCCTGTTAGAGATAAGGAAATTATTGATGCGGAATTGCAAATCAAGGACTTGGAGACCATCGATAACCGCATTCATAAAATACGAAATCAGGCACTGACAGGGGGTGATAAGAACGCCAAAGTATTATATGAGATTTTATTGCGTTACAAAGAAACTTTGGAGCAAGGTCGCTCGGCTCGGACGCTTGTTTTAGACAAGGCAGAACTTCCTTACGTAAAGGATTTATACCTCTTGAGCAATAAGCCGGTTATGTATATTTGTAATGTTGATGAGGCTTCTGCCGTGCATGGCAATGCTTATGTGGATGCTGTGCGGGAGGCTGTGAAGGAGGAGAATGCAGAAATTTTGATAGTAGCAGCAGCTATGGAAGCCGATATAGCCGAATTAGATACTTACGAAGAAAGACAAATGTTTTTAGAGGAAATGGGCTTGACTGAATCTGGCGTTGCACGCTTGATAAAGTCTGCTTATAAGCTCTTAGATTTACAGACTTTCTTTACGGCTGGTGTGCAGGAAGTACGTGCTTGGACTTTCCATCGTGGTTGGAAAGCTCCTCAATGCGCAGGGGTTATTCACTCCGATTTTGAAAAAGGCTTTATACGTGCTGAAGTGATTAAGTACGATGACTTCATTGCTTTAGGCTCGGAAGCGGCTTGCAAAGATGCCGGTAAAATGCAAGTGGAAGGGAAAGAATATGTGGTGCAAGACGGCGATATCATGCACTTCAGGTTTAATGTGTAATGGCAGACTATCAGTTTTTTTTGATACCTTTGTAAAAAAACTGAAATTATGAGCGATTTGATGCCTTGTCCCGTATGTGGAAGTGAATTTACTTATGAGCAAGACCACCTATTAGTTTGCAGTCAGTGCTTCCACGAATTTAATCCCGAAGAAGCCGCTATGGCAGGTAAAATCTTCGATAGTAATGGTAATGAATTGGTGGATGGAGATGATGTGATTGTCATCAAAGATTTGCCTGTGAAAGGGGCACCCAAGCCCGTAAAAGCCGGTACTAAAGTTAGAAATATCCGCTTAAATCCTGAGAGCGACCATAATATCGATTGTAAAATTGATGGCTTTGGGTCTATGGCATTGAAATCGGAATTTGTGAGGAAAGCTTAACCGGAGATAAACTTAAGCCGTTTTTAGACTATTCTCTTTAGCAATCCTTTGAGTATTTCTCGACTTTCGCGAAAGCAAAGCCAAAGCATAACTGTATATATTCCTAAAAACACTATTCCTTGTAGCATAAGTTTTACTATGAGATGCATATCTATATAGTTTAAAAACCATATGCCTATACCTGCTATGCTTGCCGAAAAGATTTTGCCGAATAAGTCCTTGATTTGATGACTGTAATAATGATTCAAGGATTTTTTGATGGACATCATGGAAATGGCATAGGCCATAAAATTGGCTAAAACAAAGCCCATCAACATGATTTTAATACCAAAACTAAAGCAAATAAGTATTGAAATTATTATCAAGCTTTTTTTGATTAATTCAAGTTTTAGGCTCAGTGCCGACTGCCCTTGAGCATTGAGCATATTGATGTTGATGGTAAACATAGGGCTGAAAAGATTCGCCAACAGTAGTAATTGTAGAAAAATAACCGAGGGCAACCATTTGTCTGTAATCAAGGTGATAATAATTGGCTCTGCCGCCACCACCAAGAATATCACGAAAGGAAAACTAAGCAAAGCAACGGATGCAATGAGTTTTCTATAAACGCTTAACAGCTTTGTTTTATCATCTTGTATGGTCGATAAAACGGGGAAAGTGCCGGTGGATAAGATACTTTGTGCGGCATAATTTACGGTCTCGCTATACTTATTGGCTTGCGTAAAATATCCTACTTGCTGTATAGGATAAAATCTTCCGATGATGATGGTGTAAATTTGATTGAAAACTGCATTCAAACTACTTTGTCCTAAGATAGGTAAGGTGAATTTCCACAGACTTTGTATGGTTTTTTTACTGAATTGAAGTGCCGGTCGCCAAGTTGTATAAAGGGAATAAGTGATAAAGCGTATGGTATGAAAACTCAATTGCTGCACCACCAATGCCCACACACCAAAATCTTTGAAAGCCATGATGGCTGCTATGCTTCCGCTGATTGTAACACTGATAATATTGATGATGGCTATGGCTTTGTATTGCAGCTTTTTCAGTAATTGCGTTGATTGTATAAAGTAAAACGGAAAGATCAGGATAACGATGAATAATATACGTGCATAGTCAATCAATGCCGGTTGCTTGAAAAACAAGGCTATCAGCGGGGTAGCAAAATAAAGGATGAGGTATAAGACTATGGATATTGCCAAGTTGAAATAAAAGATAGTGCTAAAATCTGTTTGATCAGCATCTTTTTTACGAATTAAACCTTGTCCAAAACCGCTGTCTATCAATACAGTTGAGAGACTTATAAAGATAAATAAAACACCTACTATCCCGAAATCGGCAGGCATTAATAATCTTGCCAAAATAATACCGATAATCAGTTGTAGCAACTGCACACCAAAGATATTGACTGCGCTCCAAGATAGAGCACCGACCATATTTTTTTTGAGTGTGTTGTCCATTATTTTTAAAGGAAGAATTTGCTATTTGGTCTTTATCACATCAAAACCTTGTCCGTACACCCCCGCCACCGAAGCTTGCGAAATAAAGGCATCGGGGTCAATATCCTTAACGATGCGGAAAATATTGGAAGATTCATTTTTGCGCACTACTACCGTAATTACCTTTACAGCCTCTTTGGAATACCAGCCTGTGCCATCCAAAATGGTAACACCCCTGTGCATTTCAGCATTGATACGATCGGCTATTTGCTCATGTTTTCTAGAAAAAATAAAGAATTGCACCGATTGCCTAACACCATTGATTACCATGTCTATGGTTAAAGTGGAAATGGTTAAGGTTGTCAGACCGTACACAATTTTTTCTACACTTCCGAAAAGAAGATAGGAAGAAGAAACTATCAATACATCTGCATACAGCAATGCCCTGCCCGGCGTTATATTGCGGTATTTATTCATAATTTTGGCGATGATATCGGTGCCGCCCGAACTGCCATTATTGAGAAATACCAAACCCAAGCCACTACCCATGATTAAACCACCGAGCACGCAAGCCATAAAATGTTCATTTTCTTTTACGAAAGTACCAATAGGAAATTCAGGAATGATACTTAAAAAGAAAGTCAAGAGAACAACCCCCAAAATAGTCCTAAGACTAAATTGCCAACCCACCAATTTAAAGGCAATGGCAAGTAGCACTATATTGATGGTAACAAAGGTGATAGAGATAGGAATGCCAAGAGCATAATATGTCAAAGCACCTATACCGGTCACGCCGCCGCCCGTAATTTGATGCGGAAGCAATAAGCCTTTCCAAGCAAAGGAGTACATCAGAAGACCGGCTACAATCATGACGTACTCACGAATATTTATCCAAGTCTGTTTGGTTTTTGCACTAATTTTCATACTTGATTTCTACGAATAATATCCCTTTTTATGCCAATACCTATTGAAAAAGGAAAGT
>CAYPYZ010000127.1:0-5813 GCA_964414805.1 uncultured Paludibacter sp. | reverse complement strand
CCATCACAGATACATCCATATTATAAAGCACTTTTTCCATGACGTTCAGCTCTCCCTGCAAATTTGATTCATTCAAAGCTAAACCCCTGATTCCTAAGGAACGGAATAACCTACAATCTTCTAAATTATCCGTGATAACCAATTTATTATCAGCATCAACTAAGTCAGATTCAAAAATAACAGATTTTGGGAATTGTATGCTTAGATGCGCTTCTATGGCATTATTAGACATATCTGGCATGTTCTCAATCACAATTTCTAAATCAATTTTTCCACCTGGTTTAAAGAAAACACTATCCAAAGCCATTATCTCTAAAGGAATATCCTCAACTTTCATATCTATCACTGTAGAATCACTAAAACTGTCGGTCAGGGTATTCAACTGTATGGAGGTAGCTTCTATATGCATGTTATCCACAGTAGCTCTGAAAATAATTTGTTCTTGTTCTAAATTTGCTATGTCTTTAGTATTAACAGTTCCCGGCAATAGATAGGTGCTACCTGTTATGTAGCAAGTGTCTTTTAACGACAGCTTACCTGCATGCAAATCCTGGTTGATATGCAGTGCTTTGAGCTTAAGTTTTATCTCATCCGGAATGTCTCCATTGATTACATAAGCATTATTATTCAAATTAGGATTTGGTTCAAATTCAAATAAGTCACTAAACTGTATCATGATTTGATTGGCTTGTAAATCAAGAGCCATTTCAGGTTTCTCAATTGTTAATGTAAGATAGCAAGCAGGATTATTGGCAATATTGATAATATCCAATCGCTTTACTTGCTCAGAAATATCTATATCAAATGCCAAGGCTATATCAGAATCTTCTATGTCGTCTTCTATCTGTTTAGTAGAGAAAGTTACAGATTCTAATTCCAATTCTGAATCAGAGAAAATATTGGTGTACATATTCTCTGAAGTATCCAGATCAGAGTTGATTCTTCCAGTAACACCTATCTGCATGGTATAGGAAACGGTTTCATTCCAGTATAATGCTTGGTTATCAACTGGGACATGGTTCATATTAATTTTTTCTAAATCCAAAGCAACCGTATAGCCTTCCGTTATGTTAAGAGGAATATTTTGAACACTGTAAATATGATTGTTTAAATGTTCATCGTATTTAAAATGGAAGTTTTCAGGGAATTCTACTGTTAATGATTTGATTTCATATTCTAAATAATGTGGTAGGTTTAACTCAGGTAAATCTGTAGGTTTGATGTTAATAACAAGGTTTTTGTGCGGTAATACAGCTGATGTTTTGAAATATATAGTGTCTATATGTTCTACTTCTTCCGGTATTTTGGTCAATTGCATTTCCAAGTCGGTAGAGCCATCCCATGCCTCTGTAGTAAAGGGAGGTAAGTCAAAATCTAAAGTTTTAATTTTTAAATTGGTTAATTTTGCTCTTACATTTAAACCTATCTGTTTAGCATCAAAAATCTTATTTTCCAACACTGTTCCGGAAGCAGTAAAAGAACCTTTCGTAATGATGTCTTTTTGTAGATTGATAACGTCATCCATTGCCTCGGGTAAATTATGTAAATAGTCAATTTTGTAAGATTTACTTATTTTAAATTCATTATCTTCATTGAGCGTTTGTGACTCCCCAAATACTATTTTTCCATCAATCAATGGGTCGGACAGATCAGGTTTAAAAACAAATAAGTCTGAAGGATCTACAGTTAAATCAGGTATAAATTCTGCATCACTCAAACTTTCAGTCACTTGCGTAAGCTCTATCTCAATCTCAAGCGTGCCACCTTCCTCCAAATCTATTTGATGCACATTAGTTACTCCTTCAGGAACATCGATTTCATAGTTAATTTGGATAGAGAGTTCTTCTGAATTTACCAAAATCTCACCACTGAAAGGTATTTCCGGATTAATAGGTGAATAGTATGATAAGAAAGGCTCTACCTCAGCTAATATTCCTGATTTAGAAGTTCCCTCATCGAAATCTTCTAAGGTCAATTTATTTTCATCTAACTGATAATCGTTGGGGAAATTTACAACTTGCGTAGTGTCAAGCTCTATTTTGTTGCTAAGCTCCTCTAACTCCAAAGATGGTGCATTGATATCAGTGCTTTTTGTAACATTAAATCCATCTATAACAAAATCATCTAAATTCATTTCCCCAAAATCAATCAGTGTGGTGTTAAGCATTTGTTGATCAGGGAATTTAAGATTTTCTAAATCAATATTTTTCAAAAAGTCTGATAATGTCATGGAGTCTGAAATGGTTATACCATAACCACCATCTTCCATTGTTTTCAGAAATTCCATATCTTCTGCATTTAGGAAATCACGTAAGTAAATAGTATCTGTGTTTCCTAAAGGAATGGCTAAATAGTCGCCACCGACCTTGATTTCAGTATTTACTCCTTCTGCCAAATCATAGAGAGGGTCAACACAAGCTTGTATAAGCATGATGTTGATGAGTAATAAAGTACTCAAAAATACATTTGTGAAACTTTTCATGGTGTGATGTATTTAAAATAATGATCCTATTTAAGAAGAAACAATTGAGATTTATATTTTGTTTATATGGTTATAACGGGACAAATTTAAAAATAAATTGGGAATGCGCAACCACATTCCCAATTTTTTTAATTTAAGCATTCTTTTCTGCTAAATACCTTTCGGCTTCAATGGCTGCCTGGCAGCCTGTTCCGGCAGCGGTAACCGCTTGCCTGTAAAGTGAATCGGCTACATCACCGGCTGCAAAAACCCCGGGAATATTGGTCACCGGTCTTCCCGGCAAAGTCTTGATATAACCAACTTCATTAGTCTCTATCCAAGGTTTGAATATCTCTGAGTTGGGCGTATGACCTATAGCCAAGAAAAAGCCATCTATCTCTATATGTACTTGTTCCTCATCGGATTCACCCATCCTTTTTACTAAGTTAGCTCCTTGAACTAATTTTTCACCTGTTAAACCAAGGGTGTTGTGTTCAAATAAAACTTTAATCTTTGGATTTTTAAATACGCGCTCTTGCATAATTTTGGAAGCTCTTAGATAGGGTTTTCTAACTATCATATATACTTTTGATGCTAAGCCCGATAAATAAATAGCTTCTTCACAAGCGGTATCGCCTCCGCCTACAACGGCAACTTTCAAATTACGATAGAAGAATCCATCGCAAGTGGCACAAGCGGAAACACCAAAACCGGCATACTTGGTTTCGTCCGGTATGCCTAAATATTTGGCTGTGGCACCGGTAGAAATAATGATGGTCTCTGCCTCAATAACCTTATCACCATCTATAGTTACCTTGTAAGGGGCTTGAGATAAGTCAGTGGCAGTAGCATGGCCAAACCTTACATCTGTCCCAAAACGCTCAGCTTGCTTACGCAAATCTTCCATTAATTCAGTACCTGTAATACCTTCCGGATAACCTGGGAAGTTTTCAACTTCTGTGGTGGTTGTCAATTGCCCACCCGGCTGCATACCCTCATACAACACAGGTGAAAGATTAGCTCTCGCTGCATAAATAGCGGCAGTGTATCCTGCCGGCCCTGATCCAATGATCAAACATTTAACTTTTTCCATTATATTATTCTTTTGTTTTTATCAAGCTGAATTCCAAGTTTTATGACAATCTCAATATAGAAATTATCTCATGTCGTTGATGATAACTCCCTTCACCTCAGAGGCATCAAAATAAAACATACCAGCATCTTGTGAAGCATAAACTTGAAAATTCTTAAATACTATCTTAGTTGTAGTCCCATTTTCTTCTTGAATCTGAACTGATTGCAATGTCTTATTAGCCTTGTTTATTTGAACATTTAGTTTACTAAAACCAGCATGTTGCGATTGTGGAACTAATTCTATCATGTGATTTTGTTGATTCTTTTGCTGACTAAACCTAATATTATATTTAGATTTATTATTAAGTATCAACCACATAGGATTCGTTTCAGATAGCTCATCTTCCGATGGGGAAGTGATGGTTACTTCATTCATAGCCTTCATCAGCACCCATTGCGTAGTCCCGTTGTACCACAGATCAAGAATATCTGTTTCCAAAAAAAACTTATTAGCCCACATCACCATGCGACCCGTAAATTCTTGCAAATTTACTAAATTATCATCAGAGACTTTCAAGCTGAAATCGGATTGAATGCCCTTGGTGTTGATTGTCTTGATCAAATCATTGATAAGTGCCTCTGCATCAGCATTGTTTTGTGCTGTGGTTAGACTTATAGAGCAAACCAATAAATATATTGATAATAATCGTTTCATTTTGTTTTTTATAACTGATTTAATAGTTTTTCTAATTGATATTCGTCCATCACTAAGACTTGTCTGCCTTTGGAGCCTTCGCTCGGACCGATAATTCCGGCTGCTTCCAATTGGTCGGAAATACGTGCTGCTTTATTATATCCTATAGAAAATTTACGTTGCAAATTGGAGGTAGATCCATTTTGAATAGAAACCACTAATCTGGCAGCTTCTTCAAAAAGTGGGTCTCTCTGACTCATGTCTGTTCCTCCGGATGAGAATCCATCGCCTTCACTTTCAGGAGCTTCCGGCAAATAAAATGCGGTTGCATAGCCTTGTTGATCGCCTATATAATTGACTATATTTTCAACTTCTTCCGTGCTCACAAAAGCACATTGCACACGGGTCAACTCATTGCCGGAAGTGAATAACATATCACCTTTTCCTATCAATTGATTGGCACCTGAACCATCAATAATAGTACGTGAGTCTGTCATGGAAGCCACACGGAATGCCACCCTTGCCGGAAAGTTTGCCTTGATAACACCGGTGATAATATTCACGGAAGGCCTTTGTGTGGCAATAATAATATGAATGCCAATTGCCCTTGCCAACTGCGCAATGCGGGCAATGGGCAGTTCTATTTCCTTGCCCGCCGTCATAATTAAATCCCCAAATTCATCAATTACCACCACTATATAAGGTAAAAATCTGTGTCCTTTATTGGGATTTAATCTCCTGTTAATAAATTTTTCGTTGTATTCTTTGATGTTGCGGGTATGTGCTTTTTTTAATAAATCATATCTGGCATCCATCTCAGCAGTCAGGGACTTTAAAGTGGTGATAACCTCCCTTGTATCAGTTATAATAGCATCTTCTCCATCAGGAAGTTTTGCTAAAAATTGCTTCTCAATATTTTCGTAAATATTAAATTCCACTTTTTTCGGGTCAATCAATACAAACTTCAAAACGGAAGGATGCTTTTTATACAATAATGAAGTGATGATAGCATGCAATCCCACCGATTTTCCTTGTCCTGTTGCCCCTGCCACCAATAAATGCGGCATCTTGGCCAAATCCACCATAAAGATTTCATTCGTAATAGTTTTCCCGAAAGCTATGGGTAAATCGAAAGTAGATTCTTGGAATTTTTTAGATGCTATAATTGAACGTATTGAAACTATATTAGCTTCTGCATTAGGAACTTCTATACCTATGGTGCCCTTTCCGGGAATTGGTGCAATAATACGAATACCTGTAGCGGCCAGACTTAGCATTATATCCGGCTCCAAATTACGTATCCTCGAAATCCTGATACCCTCTTTGGGGACAATTTCGTACAACGTAATAGTAGGACCTATAGTCGCTTTAATTGACTTAATACCTATGCCATAATTCTGTAAAGTATTGATAATGCGCTCCTTATTAGCTGCTTGTTCTTCCATGTTGATAGGCATATGGTTGTCTGACTTGTAGGTTTGCAGCAGCTCTAAAGTAGGGGATTTATACCTTGATAAATCCAAGGTTGGATCATATTTCCCTAACTTATCTATATTATAAAATGGGTCTTCATGCGCTTGTTTA
>CAYPYZ010000126.1:0-5815 GCA_964414805.1 uncultured Paludibacter sp. | reverse complement strand
AGGTTTTTATTCTACGTAAGTACGGGATTAACTAATTATTTATATACATCCGATAATGCTACCGATTGGTTTCCTATGGCTATCAATGGATTGCCGTTGACGGATAATTTTACGACTATTAAATCCTTCAATGATAAGCTCTATTTACTTCATCAAAACGGGTCAATCTATAATTCTGAAGATGGTGAAAATTGGACTGCCACAGATCCCGGTGTTTCAGGATACGCAGCACGCAATCTACTATTTGTATTAGACAATAAGCTATGGGCTTTGTTTCAGCAAGCTGCAGATGGAAAATTATATTACGCATTTTCTGAAAATGGGGATGACTGGCAATTAACGGAAGCAGCTTCAACCATGTTTCCTGTAGTGGATTTTGCATCTTTGAATTTTGCATCTCGGGTGCAAAAACCTAAAGCATTGATTTTAGGTGGAAGAAACAATGCCGGAACCTTACTGAATAAGACTTGGAGCGTTGAGAAGAATGTCAATGGCGTATATAAATGGGTGGATTTCACAGCTGATAAAACTGATGCTCAGCCTTATGCAGGAGCGGCTGTTATTCCTTACGACAATAAACTATTGCGCTTTGGAGGTATGAATGACGATGATTATGTGATAGGTAATGGGCTTGCTGAATCAGTGGACGAAGGTTTAACTTGGAGAGCGACTGACTCTCTATACAATACTATTTATGATACTGAACGTGAGATTTCTTATCAAAAACGTGCTTTTCAATCCGTTATACTTGATGAGGAAAATCATTTTATCTATCTGATTGGCGGAAAAGGTAGAAATGATGCAGGTGTTCAGTTTTATTCCGATGTTTGGATAGGCAAACTCAATAGAATGTACTTTCCTGAAAAATAATTTTATATATTTTGCTTGGCTTTCGTAATGAGAAAACCCTTATTACTTCTATGTTTTTTATCTGTTTATGTCTATGTGTTTGCTCAGTCAGATACTACAGCCATACTCCTGCGTGATGTTCAAATAGAGGCAGTGCAGGAGAAGAAGTTTCCGGGCACGACAAAAGTACTGTATAAATACGCTGCTAAAGAAATTCAAAAGGAAGCTGTTTTAAGTGTAGATGCTTTCTTGAAAAATGTGCCGGGCATAGATGTGCGCCAGCGAAGCATAGGCGGTACCCAAGCAGATATTTCTATGAGGGGCGGCTCTTTCGATCAGGTGATGATATTACTGAATGGCATTAATATCACTGACCAACAAACCGGGCATCATAATCTCAATATTCCCATAGATTTAGATGATGTGGAAAGGATAGAAGTGCTGATGGGGAGTGCAGCCAGGAGGTATGGCAATCAAGCCTTTTCTGGTGCCATTAATTTTATCACCAATCCTAAATCGGAGGATATGGTCAAAACTTCCTTGTCTTATGGTTCTTACAGAAGCTTTAACCAAAAGGCTGCCATTGCTTTAAAGAAAAAATCTTGGCAAAGTTTTACTTCTTTTACCCACGATAAAAGCAGGGGATATAGGGATAATACTGATTATGATAACTATAATGTTTTCTCGCATACGGCTTACGAAACCAAGCAAAACGGAAAGTTTGATTTACAATTGGGTTATCAACGTAAATCCTTTGGTGCTGCAGGTTTTTACTCTTTAGCTTACCCTGATCAATTTGAACATACCAAAACGCATTTTGCAGCTTTGGGTTGGCAAAAAACTATCAATAAATTCTATCTATCTGCGGATGCTTATTATAGAAGCCATTATGATAGATTTGAGTTGTTTAGGGGATTTAAAAATGCGGCTGACTGGTATACCGATCATAATTATCACCTTACGGGAATCAAGGCTGCTCAGTTTGACATGACTTATTTATCGGACTTTGGGAAGATAGCTGCAGGTGCAAGTTTACGCTACGATCATATTTACAGTACTGTCTTAGGTGATGCTTTGCGCAATGGTGGTACTTACAAAAATAGATTTGAAAAACGGAAATCTTTTGATAAAGAAGCGGATAGATTGGTGCAAACAGCCTATGCGGATTATACTAAAGCCCTCGGCAATTTGTACTTTTCTGCCGGTACTTCTTTATCGCATAGCAGGCAGTTTGGTTTGCAAACTCATTGGGGAACAGATATCAGTTATTTATTAATGCCACATTTTACGGTGTTTGCAGCGGTGAATACGGCATCCCGACTACCAACTTTCACAGATTTATATTACGAAAGTGCAACACAAACAGCTAACCCTAACTTGAAAGCGGAAACAGCCATAAGCTTTGATATAGGTACCAAATACGATTTAGACCCATGGATGCTACAGGCCAATTTCTTCCATAGAAAAGGGCAACATATCATAGATTGGATTAAATATCCTGATGAGGATAAATGGAAAAGCATGAACCTTACAAGCTTGAATACTTCAGGTTTGAGCTTGTATAGTCAATACAGTTTTAAAGAGTCTATATTGAAAAATGTATCTTTTGCATACAGTTTTATTTATGCTGATAAGGAGGCGGCTGACTATGATTCCAAATATGCCTTAGATTATTTAAGGCATCAAATTATCTTCAAGCTTCAACATCAGTTGTTTAAGAACACAGTAGTTGCGTGGAACTTTAGTCTCAATGATAGGGCAGGGGAATATGCTGATTTTGATACCGGCACTTTAAAACCTTACCAAGCTTATCTATTAGCTGATTGTCGCATTGCTTATGCAAAACGTAAATTTACCTTTTACATCGATGTAAACAACCTACTACATCAATACTACGTGGATTATGGTGGACTGCCAATGCCCAGGATTCACGGACTTCTTGGGGTAAAGTGGAATTTTAAAAAATAAAATGAGGGAGTTAGTACTACTGTACGCTCCCTCATGTGCTATCTCAGTGTCTTTTCTTTGGACATATCTGAGAAGTCTTGCGTAGCTATATTGAAAATTTATGTTTTGAGACAGCTACTTGCCTTGAAATATATATAATCAGTTAACCTATGATACGTGATGATTCCTTAGATATTCAGATGCACTTAAGGCTGCTATAGTACCATCTGCCACAGCTGTAGTGACTTGTCTGTACTTCTTAGCAATACAATCACCACCGGCAAACACACCACCCACATTGGTTTCCATCAATGGCGTAGTAATGATTTCTTGATTATCATTTTTTTGCACTGCACCATTCAACCAAGCAGTATTTGGAATATAACCAATAAAGATAAATACACCATCCACTTTTATTTCAGATTGTTTGCCTGTAGGTAAATGCTCTACCACAACACTTTGCAACTTCTCTTCGCCTTTAAATTCCCTTAATTCAGATGATAAAACAATCTCAATTTTAGGATTGTTTTTCACTTCCTCAATAGCATGTTCAAAAGCTTGGAAATGATCGAATTGATGTACTATGGTTACTTTGGATGCAAAGCTTGTCAGAGTAATCGCTTCTTCCAATGCGGAATTACCGCCGCCTACCACCACTACTTCTTTATCTTGGAAAAACTCCCCATCGCAAGTAGCACAATAAGAAATACCCATGCCTTTAAATTTGTCTTCTCCAGGAATATCCAAAGAACGGGGTTTTCCACCCGGCGTTAGTATCACTGTTTTAGCATAAAAAACCTCACCATTGTGCAAACCAACTTTCTTAATATCACCCTCCAATTGTAAAGATGTAATTTTCACATTGTTCTTGATTTTGCTTCCAAATTGGCGGGCTTGTGTACGCATCGCATTTGCAAGCATATAGCCGTTGGTAGTGGGAACACCCGGATAATTGGCTATTTCATTGGTCAATACCATCTGACCACCAACTGCTCCTTCGTTCAAAATCAAAGTCTTATGCTTAGCGCGCGAGGTGTAGATGCCGGCAGTAAGTCCTGCCGCACCTGCACCCACTACAATCACATCATATAAATTATCAGTCATCATGTTATTCTTTATGCAAATTGTTCGTTAAGTATGGTCTCAATTTGATCCCTATCTTGAATACTGGTAGTAGCATCTACCATTTTTCCATTTTTGTAATATACAGTAAAAGGTAAACCCATAAATCCGCTACACATAGGTGCATTGCGAATAGGATGCGCTTCAGGCGTGTCGAAAGCCATGGAGTAAAATTTCACATGTTGCTTGTCATCTTCTTCTTCCATTTCTTCCATAATGTCGTAAACCGGTAAACACATAGGTCCCATGCGTCCACAACATACCATTACATTGTCGTTTTCACTAATAATTTTCTCCAATTCTGCTGCAGTTTCTATCTCATGAACTGCTGTTTGTAGTAATTTCATTGCTTAAAATTTATCTATGTTTTTAATTTGATTTCACGATGACAAAATTACAACAGCCCTTATGTTTCCGCAAGAAAACTAACTTGTACTATATGGTGCTTTGCATTGAACTTTCAGGCTAAAAAACTTATCATTTGATAATTTCTATGGTTTTGCTATCTTTACATCTTGAAAAATTACGCTTATGAAGGAGTTTTTGGATATCTACCAGCTGTCAGGATGTTTTGCCAATTTGCCGGAAGAGGAGATGGTATATCTTTCTAAACACAAAACCCAAGTGAAATACTATAAGGGTGAAATGCTGTTTAAACAAGGAGCTTTTGCACCCCATGTGTTGTTTGTAAATGAAGGGCATGTGCTTGCCTATTTGCAGATTGGACGCATAAAACAATTGAATCTGCGTATTTTGATACAAGGAGATTTAATGGCATTTTCTTCACTTTTTGAAAACCAAACTCATGTGTATTCTGCTGTGGCATTGAGCGATGTGACTTTGTGCATGATAGAAAAGGAAGCCCTGAAAGAAATTCTTTTGCGTAATCCGGATGTGGCATTGAAAATTATGGAAAGGAATTGTGCGGAAGAAAATCGGTATCTGAATATCATTAATAATATCTCTTATAAGCAAATGAGAGGTAAATTAGCTGCTGCTTTGTTGTATTTATCTCAAGAAAAATTTCGTAATGAAAATACCTATGAAATGCTTACCCGAAAGCATATAGCTGATTTCGCAGGTATTACAGTAGAAAGTGCTGTGAAGTTTTTAAAGGAATTTGAGGCGGAAGGACTGATAGTGTTGCATGGAAAAGATATCAATATTTCGAATGAGCAAACTTTGCAAATGATCTATAAAAAAGGATAGCAAGCTGCACTTTTTAATGCTATAAAAAGTAGCTAAGTCGGTTTTTCAAAGTTTTTAAAACACCCTATTGAACCCAATAAAGTTACTTAATGAAAGTTATACTCTTTTGAAAAACGTAAAATAATTTTGCGTAAGTAGCTGATAGCTATACCTTAGATAAATATTTCGTGAGAAATATGCTTTGCCCACCACGATTTAATTTTCTTGTTTTTAATTTTTTAATCAAAACATATAGTGTTATGTATGACAACAATTCATTTTTTTATAAACCAAGAAAACATACCGAAATCGAACTATGGAAAGACGTTACAGATGAAGACTGGCATAATCCGCAATGGCAATTAAAAAACTCTGTTAAGACTGTTGCCCAATTAAGGAAAGTTATTCAACTATCCGATTATCAAGCTGATGAAATAGAACGTGTAATCAATGTGTTGAAAGCTGAGGGTAAAGATACCTTACGTATCACACCATATTATGCTTCTTTGATGCACAAAGATCCTTTCAATCCTGTGATGTTGCCGGATGAAAAATCTGAGAAAAGATTAGATCCTGTATTTTGGCAAAGTGTTCCAACACCTGCTAATTTATTATTTCCTAACACAGGTTTAGAAGGTGCCATGGAGGAGGGTTCTCGTAGTTATGGCGCAGTTTATCAGCGCTATCCCAACCGTGTAGCTTTGTTTGT
>CAYPYZ010000125.1:0-5861 GCA_964414805.1 uncultured Paludibacter sp. | reverse complement strand
TACGAATTGGCCGATGCCATTTTGAAAAATGATAAGAAGGAGATTAGTAAGGAATTAGGGGATTTGTTGCTGCATGTGGTTTTCTATGCAGAAATGGGTAGTGAAACCGATGATTTTGATATCTATGATGTGATTTATAATCTTTGTGAAAAGCTGATTTTTAGACATCCACATATTTATGCTGCTGTGGAAGCAGATGATTCTACCAAGGTAATGCAAAATTGGGAGGATTTAAAGTTAAAGGAAAAAGGTGGTAATAAGTCTGTATTGGCAGGCGTTCCCATGTCATTGCCTGCATTAATTAAAGCGCATCGCGTACAGGATAAAGCCCGCAGTGTAGGTTTTGATTGGGATGAAAAAGAGCAAGTTTGGGATAAGGTACAAGAAGAATTTCAGGAATTACAAGCTGAAATTAAGGCTATGGATGAGGATAAAATGGAAGATGAATTTGGTGATTTATTATTTAGCATAGTGAATGCCGGCAGATTGTACGGTATCAATCCTGAAAATGCTTTGGAAAGAACCAATCGAAAATTTATCGAACGCTTCAATGATATGGAAAAACAAACCATAACTAAAGGTTTGGATTTAAAGAAAATGAAGCTTGATGAATTAGAAAGATACTGGCAAGAAGCGAAGCAAAGAGTGAATAAATAGGATTAGATTGTCCTGAATTTCCCTTGAATTACAATTGGAACTAATCAATTTTTTATATAAAATGAAAAGATTTTATACTTACATGCTTATGATTACAAGTTTGATGTTGGCCTCTTGTGGTCAGCAATCCGAACAAGAATTTGTTTATTCCGTAGATAGATTTGCCGATATCGAGATATTGAGATATCAGGTGAATCATTTTGAGGATTTATCCTTGAACCAGAAATTGCTAATTTATTATTTGTCGGAAGCGGCTATAGAAGGACGAGATATTCTGTATGATCAAAATCATAAGAATAATTTGACTATACGTAGGATGTTGGAAGCTGTTTATCAGTATTATGAAGGTGATAAAACTGCTGAAGAATTTTTACATTTGGAGACTTATTTAAAACAAGTTTGGATGGGTAATGGTATCCATCATCATTATTCTGAAGAGAAATTTACACCGGCATTCACGGAAGCGTATTTAAGTGAAGTGCTTGATGGTATGGATGTTTCTTTATTGCCTTTGCTTGAAAATGAAGATATGCAGCAATTTAAAGATAGGATTTTTCCTGTAATTTTTGATGCGAATTTATATCCAAAACGTATGAATCAGGCTGCGGGTGAAGATTTAGTGCAAACTTCCGCTGTCAATTTTTATGATGGCGTTAGTCAAGAGGAAGTTGAGCGATTTTATGCTGCACAACAAATCCCCAATGATACCATGCCTGTGCCGTACGGACTTAATAGCAAGGTGGTTAAGGATGGAAATAGAATAGTTGAAAAGACCTATAAAGTGGGTGGTATGTATGGTGAAGCTATTAGTCGCATTGTTTTTTGGTTGGAAAAGGCTGCTGATGTTGCTGAAAATGCTCAACAAGTGGCAGTTATTGAATCCTTGATTAAGTTCTATGAATCAGGTGATTTAAATCAATACGATGAATACTCAATATTGTGGGTACAAGATTTAGGGTCGCAAGTAGATTTTGTCAATGGTTTTACTGAGTCCTATACCGATCCTTTGGGCATGAAAGCCACTTGGGAATCCATAGTGAATTTCAAAGATATAGAGGCAACCAAGCGTACTGAAATTATCAGTAAAAATGCACAATGGTTTGAGGACCATTCGCCTATTGCCGATGAATTTAAGAAAGAAGAAGTGAAGGGTGTAAGCGCAAAAGTTATTACGGCTGCGATGTTAGGCGGTGATTGTTATCCATCTACGCCCATAGGTATTAACTTGCCTAATTCCAATTGGATACGTAAGGATTATGGGTCTAAATCTGTGACTATTGAGAATATCACGGAAGCCTATAATAAAGCCTCTGAGGGAAGTGGTTTCAATGAGGAATTTATGTGGAGTGAGCAGGAAATTAAGCAGGCACATGATTATGGTGCATTGACTAATAATTTGCATACAGATTTGCATGAATGTTTGGGGCACGGCTCCGGTAAACTACTTCCGGGTGTTAGTCCAGATGCTTTGAAAGCTTACGGTTCTCCCATAGAAGAAGCCCGAGCAGATTTGTTTGGTTTGTATTATATGGCTGATGCCAAAATGGTTGAATTGGGATTATTGCCTGATAAAGAAGCCTACAAAGCAGCTTATTATCAATATTTGATGAATGGCTTGATGACGCAGTTGACGCGTGTTCAATTAGGTAAAAATATTGAGCAAGCCCATATGCGTAATCGTCAATTGATAGCCTCTTGGGTGTATGAAAAAGCTCTTGATAATGGAAGTGTTGAATTGAAACAAAAGGATGGTAAAACCTATGTGGTGATCCATGATTACACGCAATTACGCGCACTATTTGGAGAGTTATTAGCAGAGATTCAGCGTATTAAATCTACCGGTGATTTTGAGGCAGCGCAAGCTTTAGTGGAGAATTATGCAGTGAAAGTAGATCAAAAAATCCATGCAGAAGTGTTGGAAAGGTATAAGGCTTTAGATATTGCTCCTTATCGTGGATTTGTCAATCCTGTGTATAGTTTGGTAAAGAATAAGTCGGGTGAAATAACGGATGTAAAAATTAGTTATCATGAAAACTATGTAGATCAGCATCTTAGGTATTCACGAGATTATTCGGTTTTACCAGCTTACAACTAATTGTAGTACATTTTCCGGCAGACCATTGTCGGTATGAATAATTAAATCAGATTTCGGTGCATTTTCGCTATCCGGAATCTGATTTTTCATTCTTGATAATACTTGTTCTTTAGTGCTGCCATCTCTATCCATTACCCTTTGGATGCGGATATTCTCGCTGACTGTCAGTAAGATAATTTTATCCACCAAGCTATCAAAACCGCCTTCGAAGAGGACAGCGCTCTCAATGAAGATTAGTTCCTCTGAGTTGAATTGTTTAGTCCATTGTAAGAAATCGGCCTTTACAGCAGGGTGTACGATGTCTGTTAGTTGCTTAAGCAATGCAGGGTTTTCAAACACCATGGCAGCTACTGCTGGTCTGTTGAGCTGATTATCCACATAGATATCCTCTCCAAAAAGCGCTTTAGTTTGTCTAACCACTTCAGGATCTTCATTTTGCAAACGGCGTGCTTTCTTATCACTATCATACACGGCATATCCATGCTCCTTCAATAATTTTGAAAGTGTTGATTTTCCGCTTGCTATATTTCCTGTAATGGCGATTATCATGGGGGTTGTTTGTTGTAGCGTGGATTTTCACAGATCTTTTAACAGCACCATATTTTCATCTACATGCTCCGCTTTCAACGCCAATTGCTTTTTCCAGAAACTGTCCAATTCCGGGTGTTTGTTGGCTAAGAAAAGTTCAGACCCCAAGGTTTCAAATTTATCCACCAACATTCCAACTGTCAATTGATTGATATCCAAAGCAGGTTGGTAAGATTTGGTTTTTAAATTATCGTCAATGATTTCCGTAAGGATTTTATTGGTGGTCAATTCGCTTAAAAGTTGATTCACCAAGCGAATGGGCAATTTATAAGTGGCTGCTACTTCATCACTTCGCAAAGGTGGCTTGCCTTGTTCAAAACGTTTGGCTATTACGTAAGTCAAAAATAGACTTAAAAATCTTTTATACCTGATGCTGATGGTATTGCTTTCGCCTTCATACTCATAGTTCTGCAGATTTTGAGATGCATAGGAAATCTCCGCTCCTAATAATACTATCAAACAAGAAATTTGTAACCATAACATTAATAAAGGAATAGCAGCAAAACTCCCATAAACCATATTGTAACGCGAAAGATACACCTGTCCTTCAATATATAACATTTGGAAAAACTGAAAGGCAGTGCCAGCAATCAGACCAGCCACAATACCACTCGAAATTTTGACACGCGTATTGGGAATAACGATATACATCAAAGAAAACACTATCCAACTGATAAAATAAGGCATAAGTTTTACACCAAATTTCAGGAATGGAGAGAGAATATTGGCTAATTGCAATTGTATCAATAGTTGATTCAAGAAGAGACTTAACCCGCTGGTGAGCACTACCAAAATAGGAATTAAAAATAGGGCTGAAAAATAAGTACTGAATTGGCGAAGAAACGACCTTGATTTTTCCACTTGCCAAATACTATTAAAGGCTTTTTCCGATTGTTTGAAAAAATTCATTACTGAAAACAACAAAATAGCTATGCCTATCCCGATGAAAATACCTCCTTGCGCCGTTTCCAAATATTTATCCACAAATTCCATAATAAAAGGAACCAATTCACTTTGAGCAATTAAAGCGTTTTGCAGCCAATTTTCAATGATATTTTCAACACCAAAACCCTTGCCTATGGCGATGAATAAAGCTATTAAGGGAACGATGGCAAACATGATGGAGTAGGTGAGTGCGGATGCCCTGACCACCAATTTATCTTGAGAAAATCCACGAAAAGCAATCACTATCACTTTAACCAAACGATAAGGAATGCGTTTGCCGCGGGATAACTCATAATCCGTAATATGCCATACATCATGGGTGATAAAACGATAAATAGTCTTGAAAAATTGAATTAACTTATTCATGGTATTGAAGTTAGAAGATTTGTATGAATAACTTCTCAAAGGATTTTATAACACATTTAAAACCTGCTCTTTAATCTGCTCCAACGAATCTTTCATCAAAACCACAATTTTTTGCATTTCCGGATGGTTAGATTTCGAACCTAAGGTGTTGATTTCTCTACCTATTTCCTGCGCGATAAACCCCAATTTTTTGCCGGGAGCATCCTCTTTTTCCATGGTTTCTATGAAATAATCCAAATGAGTTTGTAGTCGTATTTTTTCCTCATTGACATCCAATTTTTCCATGTAAAATAACAGTTCTTGCTCCAAACGACTTTGGTCATAATCAAATTTATCAGAAAGATTTTGTAAACCCTCTATAAAACGCGCCCTAATTTTTTCAATTCTTTCGGCTTCATAAGGTTCCACTTGCTTTAATAAATCAGCAATATTGGCAATTTGAGTTCTAAATACCAACTCCAAAGATTGTCCTTCTTGTTGCCTGAAAACCTTGAGTTGTGCTATCGCTTCCGCAATGATTTTGGTAACAGCTTGCCACTCATCCTCTTCCAATTCAATGATTTCCGATTTCATAACATCCGGTAAACGCAACAAAATCTCAAACCAATTTTCTGGAAGGGGTATATTGGTATTGGAGGCAATGGTCTGAATCTGTTCATAATAATCCTCCATCATGGAAGGATTGATACGGGTGTTCGATTCTTTGCCGTAAGACTCAAAATATAAAGCAAAATCTATTTTCCCCCGCCCTAATTCCTTGGATATAATATTCCTTATTTCAATTTCTTTTTCTCTATATAAACCCGCAATGCGAGCTGAAATATCTGTCTGTTTGCTGTTTAGAGATTTAATCTCTGCAACTATTTTTTTCTCTTGATAAGTTCCGGTGGCTTTACCATAACCGGTCATGGATTGAATCATAATTTGCTTACTTAATTTTCTACAAATGTAGTATTATTTTGCCAAACCCTAATTTTTCGAACTATTTTATTGTTTGCTGCTGTGAATATCAAACTATTAAATGTGAATATCTAACCCTTAAAATATAATATCTATGAAGTTAAACTAAAATACTGTTATGCTGTATTAGCAAAAGTAATTATCTAATAAGTTATTAAGAAATTAAAATATGATATGTAATTAAATCGCTACTTCTTATACTGAATTGTAAGTTAATCTTATTTATTATCTATGATTTAATAAAAATATT
>CAYPYZ010000124.1:0-5940 GCA_964414805.1 uncultured Paludibacter sp. | reverse complement strand
TTTAATATCTTTCCGCAAGGAAAATCATTTCCATGAAGAGGTAGCAGAGATGGTTTTTCAACGTTTCCAACAAGCATTTAAACCTACTGATTTGATGATTGCAACTATGTATACACGACGCGGCGGCATAGATATCAATCCCATTCGAGCTACTCACGCACACTTGATAGATGCAGCATTTAGCAATATGGAAGTGATGATGGGGAAAAATCTTAGACAGTAAATAGGTAGTGATTTTTGACGATCATCTTGAATAATCAGTCATTATTTTAGGACTAATTTTGATTAGCTATCGCGTAAGCATAAACTTAAAGCTCACACCAAAATTACTGGAAGTAACCGGATAAGACGATGAAATCAAGGGTTTACTCATTTGTCTGTCGTAGAAAACCTGAATATTCACCTTGGAACTAAACACATAATCCGCCATCACTTTAAGGGTGAATAATTTATTACCACTGGATGCTTGCGTTAAGTTTTCATCTATCTTCCGCAATAGGGATTTAATATCTTTATAGGAAATATCAGCATTGATTTTTAGATCGTTTTTGATACGTGATTGTTGACTATTTTTCAGTTTAAGTATCACATCAAAATCTTTGATGGTATAGCCTGCACCTACGACAAACTCATCGGAGATAGCATCTATCAGCTGTGTGCTCGCAAGATTTAATGCCAAATTACGCGATTTCTTGTATTCAAGTTTGGTAGTCATACTGTTTTTCAAGGCTAAGTTTAAGCCTATCAGCGGACTAAATTGTTCGTTGATGGTAACGGATGAAAAATCATAAGGAGATGCCGGAATAGGATCATTGGTTTGCACGTCACGTATATAGCCCAAACCCTCATGCTCGCTGCCCATAGCCACCCAAGTAGAATAGGAAGAATACGAGCCAATCCCATATCTACTCGTGTACGCATGGGTAATACTTACCGATCTGAATTTATCTTTTACCCAAGGGATACGCGATAAACCATCATAACTGATACGCCAGTTAGGCAGTATATATTTCAAAGATAAAAACGGCGAACTCTCTAATTTCTCAGGATCTCTTCCTGTATAAGCAGCAATAAAAGCAGGGATTAATACTTCAGAAGAATTAAGTCCAAACTCCCCTTTATTTGGATCATAATTTTGTCCGCCCAAACCCGTATCATTAATAAAACCAGTAGATGGATATTTGCTGCCCTGATAGCTAGCATTGAGTTTATCCATATAGTATTGGCGGTTGGCGAGCAATTGATTAAAGGGTGCTGAAGCATAGTTTTCTTCGGCAGTTCCTATAGGACTAAATGCCGTCAAAAGCGTGATTTGTGTCATATTATAGCTACCGCTGAAAGTAGTAGGCATACCATCAAACATATATTGAACAGTGGTATTGGAAGCAGTATACCGCTTAGCATTCAAATCAATTTTTAATCCCGGAAGGGGCTCTACTGTAGCTTTTAAATCCAAATCGGAGGTATAAGCTGAGGCAGCAGGATTGATGATGGAATCGCTCATAAATAACCAGTTGTGATTGATAGCATTTTGTATGGTGTTTTCATCATGCCATCCGAAAGCGAAATCGATACCCGGAGCATATAATCCATTGCCTATCATGTCTTGCCCGAAAAACATAGGTTCAGGCAAAAATCCCGGCAAGCTCAGACTGTTAGTTTCACGGTAAGTTGCGGAAGCCCTTCTAACCGCCATCAACATACGTGTAGTGAAATCCACAACTTTCCTTGCTCCCGAACGGTAATTAGGGTCGGTAGTTTTTATGCTTACGGAAATACTATCTAAATTCCTATTGCTTGTGATTTCTACATCTGAAGGCGTCAGTGCCTTGTATTTTACAGGAATAATTTTACCTGTCTTATCTCTTGCCACCAAATTGAAAGTAGTACTTCCTAAACTATGACGTACCGTGGTCTTTTCATCTTTGGTCAGACCCACAACCTCATTATAGGTTTTGGGTTGGAAATTCTTATTTGCTGCCCTTCTCTGGTTGCCGGTATAGCGTGCATTAACATCCTTTAGATAAGCCGATTTATTATATAAAGTCTCAAAATTTAATTGCGCATCTCCTTGTAAAGAACGGGTGCTCGTGGCCATATTCCCAAAGTTTTCCATATCCTTCAAGCGGGCTGTTCTATTCCAATTATAGTTGGCATTGTAGGATGCATTGATTGTACTTATCCAATCCAAAAGTGGAATTTTATTGATAGGTAAATTCCATGATGCATTGAAAACTTGCTGATAAGTATAAGGTATACCCAATTTTTGGATATTCATCCACACTGTATCTCGCCATTGATCGTAATAATCCCTGCCAAATTCAGGGGTATAATAAGGTTCCTCAATAATTGCATTGGTGGCAGTTTGCAGACTCAACTTCAAATTTTTGGTCGGGTCCCATTTGAAATCCAACTGCCTGTCCCACATAAAATCTTTGCTGAAAGTGATATCCAACATATCAGTTCCCGTATCACTTTCAAAGCCTGCATTGAAATCACGCAATTTAATTTGCGAGTATTGCCTATTCATATTGGTAGCTAAAGCAATGGCATTAGGCATATAATTAATGCCAAAATCTTTCAAAATTGCGAATGCAGGTTTTTGGAACAGCTTCACGTTTTTGAATGGTTCCAAAGGTTTACTTTCGAAAGTATGGTTGTAGGAAACAGATGCTTTTTGTTGTTTGACTAAGTTCTGCTCCACTTCCGGACTATGTTTTTCACTTTCGGAATAGGCATAAGAAATAGAGACATTGGCAGGGTCATAAAACCTTGGTGTCTTGCTTTTAATATTCAACTTCGCAGAGCTAATAGTAAAGTTTTTAGAGGTTTCCACCGATTGAGAAATCATCAATAAAGAATCCCTTCCAGCTTGCGAATCCATGATATCCAAAGTTTCCGAAAGCTTAACATCCTGATCTAAAGGATTGTATTTAGGACTAATCACCTCATTGGAATAAGAGAAATAAGCTGGAATTTGTAATTTTAAAGCCTTAGGTAAAAACCTTCCAACCTCTAAATTAGTAGAGAAATTCATTTGGTATAAGTCATCATTTCTCCTTTCCATCACATTGCTCTCTATGCTTCCAAACCCTGCTGTTTCAGCGCGACCTGCCAAGTTGATACTACCCAAATCCGAAAGACCTACCGATAAATTTGCCATACCTGCCCAACCACTTTCTTCATTAAATTGCGACATGCGAAGCTCGTTGACCCATATCTCGGCAGATTTAATTTCATTACTGCGATTTCGGATGCCTATCATAATATTTTCCACTTCCGCAATGGAAGGATTACCCACTACAGTAATGCGATTGCGGGGTTTAGCCGGATCGAAAACCGTGTAAGGAATGAGATTGCTGACATCAGACGAACTACCCTTAGCCCTGTTTCTCTTCAACTTTGCATCACTTAAATATTCAAAAGGTACATCTATCATATTCTCATATGGCCAAACAGTTTCCCTATCGCGTGTACTGCTCGAACTATACAATCCATGCGGGGTTAAGATTAATGGAACTTCATATTCATAATAGTTATTGACCATATCCGTCCCGATACGAATAAAGCAAGTCAAGTCGTTATCCCTTACATTGGTATCATCTTCAACTAATTGCTCCGCATGCACAAACATTTGCAAACGTTTGTACTGACGCATATCATAGCGGGTGTTTTTATAAACAGCTTTAGCATCTCCGGGAGAGAGGTTCAGTAATTTCAGTAGCATGGATTGCTCATTTTGCTGCAATAGTTGCGGTTGACCCGGATCGGTTTGACGCGTTACACCCGGTGGTAAAATATAATTCACCGGTGTTTTAGCTGAGTTTTCTTCCACATTCACGGCTTGTACATCCAATCTACCATCTGAAATAGGAGCTTTGTCGGGTTCATTTAATGCTTTTGAATAGGATCGCCATTCGCCTCTTACCAAATCTAAAGCAGCAAAACGTAGGTGTTTTTCCTGTTCAAAATTGGTCATAAACATCCTGATAAAGCGTATAGATTTGAAGTTGCGGATATTACCAACTCGTTCCTGATACTCCCTCAAAGGAATTTTAAATTGATACCAATTCACTTGTTCTACATTGTCGTTAGCCAACTTCACATTCGCTGTTACCTTATCCGTGATATAATTGCTGCCCACCATCATCTTATCCGGACGAATCTGTATCTTGTATTGATAATAGCGCTCGTATTCATTCAAGGTATTATCCCCATTGATATCCTCATTATCAGGGATGGAAGTGGATGTGGTAGTAAATCTGTCATCGCTGCCTGTGGCATCCGGCGAGTTGCCCTCTGTGCCGTTATAACGTTTGTAACGTGTCAATATATCTGCTTCCTCACGGTCGTAATCCGCATTGCGATAAAAACGGTAATTATCTCCGGCAGGGTCATTCAAAGGTGAGAATGGATCATCCTGCATGGCTTGTAAAGTCTGCGCATTGACCTTAGCCTTAACTTGTTCTACATAATTTTTATAAGTTGGGAAACTATGTTCTTTAGCGGTAGGCAAACCATTCAAACCCACATCCTGTTTAGCCCTTGCCCCTGCCGTATTATCGAAAGCAGTAACCGTGGATTGAATACGCGGAACCACGCCCCAAGTGGTTGTATCTACCATGGTTGGATCATCATCTATAGGCAATCCATGCTCAAAAAACTTCTTACCATCTTTCAAAATATCCTCACTGATATCTCCTAAATTGAAATATAAATCACCACCTGCATCAGTGCCATCATCATAAATAAACGGGTCCATCATCCAAAATTCTATGTATTCAATATTGGAAGTTTCGAAATCGGTCACATCCAATTTACGCATGATACCACCCCAACGGTCTTTAGGATTCATCAAGTTTCCGAACTCATCCATACCCGTTGCATCCAAGTTATAAGGACCTCTTTCCGTAGGATAATAGGAAAGATTCATGATGGTCAAACGGCTGGTTTGCGTAGACATGGTTTCCCGATTGGGGAAAATTTCGGGAACTAAAACCGTCCGTGTATAATGATTGGATTGCGACTCTCTGTTATTACGCAAGTTGAGCGGGGTAGAGGAAATATTCTGATTTAAAACCGGATCTACATAATACCAACTTAACAATGCCCTATTATTGCCATAGGCAATATTATTGCTTAATGCAGATTCCGGAAACATAGAGGGCGTACTTGCCAAATACCAAAAGAACGGATAATTGAGATTGAAGTTAATTTTTGTGGATTCAAAATCATCTAAATATGCAAAACCATCTTCCCCAACGGCCTTGTGGTGACCGGGTAGCAATTGTGCAAACTCAGCGTTCATGGCAATGGATGAAGGTGCTGTAGCATCTACAAAAGGTAGTTTGTCCAACATATTGGTCAGCCATTGCGACTGCGTTTTCCATGCTGTATTCAATCCCCAAATGGTATTGCTGATAGGCTCATTACCCGTATTCACCTTTTTGGTCATAGGCATTTCCGAAAGGTGCATAATGGTACCGCCTAAACTAAAATCTTTACTAAATTGGTATTCCATATGCGTGCCGACCAAAGTCTTGCGTTGCATATTGAACATGGATTGATTTTCCAATTGTACATTCACCTGCGTGCCTGATTCTATAATGGATTGATTGATAACCGTTACCGTACCCATCATATAATCCACCATATAATCCACGTTTTCCAAAAGGGTAGCGCCGCCGGCTGTTACCGTTACCGAGCCGCGCGGCACGTTCATCGCATTTAATCGAATTTCAGAACCGCCACTTGCCTTGTATTCTCCCTCTATCATGAACTTGTTTTTCTCGCCCATCTCCATGGCTACAACAAAGGTGGAGTCGTATAATTCTTGAAAAATATACTTCTCTGCCAAAGCATCATTCCCTATCATTTTCTTTAAAGGCGAGCCAAAGGGTTCCAATACAGGGAACATAATTCTTCCGGAAGAAGAAAAAG
>CAYPYZ010000123.1:0-6026 GCA_964414805.1 uncultured Paludibacter sp. | reverse complement strand
ATCATGATGGGCAGTTTGATGATTCTCGATTGGCTGTAAACCTTATGCAGACTGCTATTGACCAAGGTGCAACTGTGGTGAATTATGCTGCTGTGACCTCCCTATTGAAAGATGAACAGGGCAAGGTTTCAGGTGTAAAAGTGAAAGATGAACTTTCCAGTGATGAATTTCAACTAAATGGAACTTGTATCATTAATGCTACAGGCATATTTGTAGATGGAATCATCAAAATGGATGACAAACATAAAGATCCATTAGTACGTCCAAGTCAAGGTGTTCACTTAGTAGTGGATATCTCCTTCTTAGGTGGCGATGATGCTATTATGGTTCCTAAAACCAGTGATGGACGCGTGATGTTTGGAGTACCTTGGCATAATAGAGCCATTCTTGGAACTACAGACGTACCCGTAAAAGATTTTGTACTCGAACCTCGTGCTTTAGAAGAAGAGGTTGATTTTATTCTGGAAACAGCTGGTCGATACTTGACTAAAAAACCAACACGTAAAGATGTTTTATGTGTGTTTGCAGGCCTTCGCCCTTTAGCTGCACCCAAAAAACAGTCTGATGAATCCAAAACAAAAGAGATTTCAAGAAGCCATAAGTTGTTAAGCTCTGATTCAGACCTCATTACAATCACGGGAGGAAAATGGACAACCTACAGAATTATGGCCGAAGAAACGGTTAATTTGGCTATTAAAAAGAAAGGCATTACTTTTAAACCTTGTGTGACTAAGCAATTAAAAATTCATGGTTATAAACCAACCACAGACAGAAGTGACTGGATGTATGTGTATGGTAGTGACCAAGAGCACATTAGACAAATAGAACAAGAAAATCCAGCATGGGCTGAGAAAATTGATTCAGCTTATGGATTTACCTATTCTCAGGTAATTTGGGCTATTCGCGATGAGATGGCTATGACTTTGGATGATGTTTTAGCAAGAAGGGTTAGATTATTATACATTGATGCACAGAAATCTATAGAACTTGCCCCGAAAGTAGCGAAAATTATGGCCGAAGAAATGGGCAAAGACCAAGCTTGGATAGATGAACAAGTGGCTACATATACAGCTATAGCTGAGGGATATGTAATGAAATAAGTTATTTTAATATATAAATTTACAATGAAAAACTTTTTAGCACCTGCACCTCATAAGGAATTACTTCCTGAAGGGAAAATAAACTCACGTTATAACTACCTGCGGTGGCAAGTATTTATAGGCATCTTTATCGGGTATGCAGGTTATTATTTGGTACGAAAAAACTTCTCTTTAGTAATGCCTGACCTAATAGATATGGGTTATACCAAATCTCAGTTAGGTATTATTGCAGCGGCAGTTTCTATAGCTTACGGCCTAAGCAAATTTTTAATGGCCGGTATTTCCGATAGAAGTAATGCACGTATTTTCTTAACTTTGGGATTACTTCTATCAGCCTTCACCCTATTAGGTTTTGCAACCATTCCATTTTTAACCTCCTCTGTGGCTATCATGTTTGCTATGATGTTCCTCAATGGATGGTTTCAAGGTATGGGATGGCCTCCTTGCGGACGGGTGATGGTGCATTGGTTCTCCACACGCGAGCGTGGCACCATGATGTCGATATGGAATGTTGCACATAATGTGGGTGGCGGATTAATTGGTCCCTTGGCTATTTTAGGAGTTGCCATATTTGGAGATTGGCAAAGTAAATTATATTTCCCGGCATTGATAGCCATTGCAGTAGCCATGGTTACTTACCTGTTGGTACGCGACACACCGCAATCCTGCGGACTTCCCAATATAGAAGCTTTCAAAAATGACTACCCGAAAGATTATGACGAAAGTCATGAAGAAGAACTTTCAACCAAAGAAATATTCTTTCAATATGTACTCAACAACAGATTGCTTTGGATGATAGCTATCGCCAATGCAATGATTTATTTGGTACGGTACGGGGTGTTAGACTGGGCACCGACCTATTTAGAAGAAGTTAAAGGATTCTCGGTAAAAGAAACCGGATGGGCATATTTCTTATATGAATGGGCAGGTATTCCGGGAACACTATTATGTGGAATTATTTCAGATAAAATATTCAAAGGACGCCGTGCTCCTACCATCATTATATATATGGTATTAGTAATAGTGTTTGTCTTTGTGTATTGGAAAAATCCTCCGGGTAATATCATGGTTGACAATATTGCACTGATTGCTATTGGTTTCTTAATCTATGGACCAGTCATGCTGATTGGTGTACAAGCATTGGATTTAGTACCGAAAAAAGCAGCAGGAACAGCAGCGGGCTTAACCGGATTGTTTGGATACTTGGGCGGAGCTTTATTTGCCAATATCGCTATAGGTTTTATCGCTGACCATATGGGATGGGATGCAACCTTTATATTGATGATAGTTGCCAGTGTGATTGCCATCTTCTTTACTGCGCTTACTTGGAACAAAGAAAAAGAACGTTTAATTGCGTAAATTAATAAAACAGCAACAAATGAAAAATATAAAATTTTTAATTTTCTTTCTTCTCGCATTGTGTTACATGCCTATGATGGATGCTCAAACTATCGACATCCAAGCGCATAGAGGCGGTATGGCTCTCTATCCCGAAAACACCATTGAAGCTATGCTCAATGCATTAGATTGGGGTGTGAATACCTTAGAATTGGACTTGGGCGTTTCTAAAGACAAAAAAGTAGTAGTAACACACGATCTATATATGGATCATAGATATGTAACTACTCCTGAGGGAAAAACCATCAAAAAGAAAGGTGAAAAGAATATCAAGTTGTACCATATGGATTACGACTCCATCAAACAGTACAACACCGGATTGATAGGCGACCCAAGATTCAATCAGCGCACAAAAATGGATACGCATAAACCCTTGCTTTCCGACCTGATCGATGCAACTGAAGCTTATGCAAAAACTAACAATCTCAAACTACCCTACTATAATATAGAAATCAAATCGCGACCAAATTATGATGGCGTATTTGCACCTCATTATATAGAATTTACCGATTTGGTGATGGAGGTGATTTTGAGTAAGAATATTAACGAACGCATCAATATTCAATGTTTCGATACGAGAACTTTAGAATATCTACATAAAACCTATCCTCAAATCAGATTGGCTTATTTGGTAGGTAAAGATATGATTAGTTTAGAAGATGCCATGTCGAAAATTAGCTTTATCCCCGAAATTTTCAGTCCACATTACGAAGTTGTCAACAAAAAATTGGTGAAAGATGTACACAAAAGGGGTATGACAATTTTGCCTTGGACTGTTGATAACTTAGAAGATATCCAAGCTATGGTTGATTTGAAGGTGGATGGTTTAATTACCAACTATCCTGATAGAGCAGTTAAATTAATTCGATTCTCAACTAAGGAGAAGAAGAATTATCTGAAAACTAAAACAATAAAATAAAGTATTTATCAATAATATTAACTTCAAAACATTATTAATACTAATGCACATGAGAGAAAAACTTTTATTTAAAGGTAGCTCGCTTATCTTCTTTAAAAAGATAAGATGCAGTATGCGATGGAGCATGTTGCTATTGTTCTTTGTTATAATTACTCCCTTGTCGTTTAATGCTTTTGCAGAACAACAAGCTGCTGTCGGTGGAATTACCGGTGTAGTAAGGGATGATACTGGCGAAGAACTAATTGGTGTTTCGGTATCGGTTAAAAACACTAAAATTGGTACCATTACTAATTTGGATGGAAGATTCCTCCTAAACAATGTTCCGGCAGGTACTCAAACTATTGAGTTAAGTTATGTGGGGCATGATAAACTGTCGCAAACAGTTACTATCAATGCCGGATCACAAATTCAGCAAAACTTCACTTTGAGATCATCACAGATTCAACTTGAAGAAGTAACAGTAACAGCATTGGGTATTCGCAAGGCTGATAAAGCCTTAGGATATTCAGTTTCTAAAGTAGATACCGAAGATTTGAACCAGTCTGTGTCCAACAACTGGATGAGCAGTCTATCAGGAAAAGTCGCAGGCTTAAACTTCGACCAATCATCAGCCGGTCCCGGTGGTTCAATGCGTGTAACCCTTCGTGGTGAAGGCTCGCTTTCACACGATAAGAACACAGCTTTATTTGTGATAGATGGTGTACCCGTTAGTAGTGATATAACTCCAAGTAATACGGAAGGAAGCTATGCAAATGCCGATGCTCCTATCGACTACGGTGGAGGTATGGGTGACTTAAACCCTGAAGATATTGAATCTGTTTCAGTTCTGAAGGGTCCCTCTGCAACTGCTTTATACGGTTCGAGAGCAGCCAACGGAGCTATCATTATCACGACTAAGTCGGGTGATGCCGAAAAAGGATTAGGCGTTACAGTCAACTCTTCATTAACCCTTGAGAGAGCTGGTTTCTGGCCCGAGTTCCAAAACGAATACGGATCCGGAAATTACAGCAAAAACAATCGCCCTGACGTAGTACCGGAGCAATTCTCGTGGTGGACGGTAGGTACTACTAAACGCTTCTGGTCTCGCTATAATTTCGGAGAAAGATTTGAAGGACAAATGCGCTATATGTATGGGTCAAAAAACTGGGAAACGGAAGAGTTTACCTTACTGCCCTACGAGCCGAAAGACTGGTACAAAGGATTCTTTGAAACCGGTATTACATACAACAACAGCGTTACCATTCAGTCAAGTTCAGGAAAAGGCAATAGCGTGAGGTTCTCTATCAAAGATTCAAGAAATGACTGGATTGTACCCAATACCGGATACAATACACAAAACTTCAATCTATCTTTAACTCAAAAGGTAAACAAGGTTATTTCACTCTCATCCAAAATGACCTATTATCGCAAAAATAGCGACAACCTGCCCATGTCGGGATATAGCTCTGCAACCCCGCTTTATACATTAATTTGGGCGCCGGCAGCTATTGATATAAATGATTTTAAAGAAGAGTATTTTTCAGGACGATTAATCAAAATTCATCAAGAAGGTTTAGGTACTTCCAACCTCATCAACTACGACAGTGACAACCCATACTTACAAGTTTATGAGCAGCTGAACACCATGGCACGTGATAGGGTTTTTGGAAATGCAAGCATAAAATTCAATATTATTCCTGATAAATTAGACTTAACTATTCGTTCCGGTATGGACTGGTTAGGGGATTTCCGCACACAGAAGAAACCTTATTATTCAGTATCTCACCGAACAGGTATGTACAGGGAACAAAATGTAAATAGCTTCGAAATTAATAATGATTTCTTATTCTTATACACAGATGCTTTTGGAGATTTTGATTTAACAGCAAGTGTGGGTGGAAATAATATGATCAACCAGTATCGTTCTGTAACACAAACTGCTCCCAAACTATTTACTTACAATGTTTATCAACTTCAAAACAGTGACGGACAAATCATTTCAACCAACACCCGAAGAGAAAAAAGCATCAATAGTTTGTTCGGCTTCGTATCTCTTAACTGGAAAGGTTTGATATACGCGGAAGTAACAGGAAGAAATGACTGGTCGAGCACCTTGGCAAGAGGCAATAATTCATACTTCTACCCTTCTGTCAATACCAGTATTTTACTGAATGAAATCTTTAAATTTGACACCCATGCCAAATGGATAGATTTGATGAAAGTGAGAGCATCATGGGCTAATGTAGGTAATGATACCGATCCTTATCAATTAGACCAGGTGTATGCAAATAGCGCATTTACAAGCTCATACAAATTATCGGGTAGAATTCAGAATAAAAACTTGAAGCCTGAAAACATTGAGAGCTGGGAGTTTGGTATTGATACACGTATGTTTAAAAACCGCTTAAGCTTTGACCTAACTTATAATGATGCAGCAACCACCAACCAAATTATTGGTGTTCCTACCGATTGGGCGACCGGAGCTTCTTCTCAAGTTATTAATGCCGGTAAAGTAACCAACAAAGGTGTAGAAATCTCTACCAGAATTCAACCTATCAGAACCAAGCAATGGAAATGGATTATGAATTTGAACTGGAGTAAAAACTGGAATAAATTAGTTGAATTAGCAC
>CAYPYZ010000122.1:0-6040 GCA_964414805.1 uncultured Paludibacter sp. | reverse complement strand
TAAATCATCCTCTTCTTTAGGAATAAAGCTGAAATCATCTATTTTATTAAATACTAAAATAGTAGGTTTTTCTTCCTTGCTGATATCTTTCAAGGTTTGATTGACAGTCTCCAATTGTTCTTCAAAATTAGGATGGGAAACATCTACTATATGTACCAACAAATCGGCTTCCCTGACTTCATCCAAGGTAGAATTAAAGGACTCGATAAGATGGTGCGGTAGTTTACGAATAAATCCAACCGTGTCCGTCATAAGGAATTGTAAGTTGCTGATAGTAACCCGTCTAACAGTGGTATCTAAAGTTGCAAAGAGTTTATTCTCGGCAAAGACATCAGATTTGCTGAGAAGATTCATCAGGGTAGATTTTCCCACATTGGTATAGCCTACCAAAGCAACACGAACCATTTGCCCCCGATGTTTGCGTTGCGAATGCATCTGTTTATCGATAACTTTCAGATTTTTTTTAAGTACCGTTATACGATTTAAAATAAGTCTGCGGTCAGTTTCAATCTGCGTCTCACCCGGCCCCCTCATACCAATTCCCCCTCTTTGTCTTTCCAAGTGCGTCCACATACGGGTTAAGCGCGGTAATAGATATTGTAATTGTGCTAATTCAACTTGCGTTTTAGCATTGGCTGTCTGTGCTCTTTTTGCAAAAATGTCCAAGATAAGATTGGTTCTATCCAATACCAATACAGGGATTACCCTTTCGATATTTCTAAATTGAGTAGGACTCAATTCATCATCAAAAATCACTATCCCGATGTCATGTTCTTCCACATATGCCCTGATTTCATCTAATTTTCCTTGTCCTACAAAGGTTCGTGGATTGGCATAATCCATTTTTTGAAAGAAGTATTTTTTTACATCTGCACCGGCAGTATCGGCAAGGAATGCAAGTTCCTCTATATATTCTTTAGCCCTTTCCTCATCTTGTTCGGCAGTAATCAATCCAACTAAAACAGCAGTTTCTTGATATATTTCTGTCTTCATTCCTTGGCAGTTTTTTATATTAAAAAAACCGTTTGGTGATCAGACCAAACGGTTTAGTATTTATTATAGACCGGTTGACCGTTGGTGCAACCTAAACTATTTCTATTGTAGGCGGAAGTTAACCGGTAAAGTATATTTCACACGTACAGCTTTTCCGCGTTGTTTTCCCGGCGACCATTTAGGCATACTGGCAATCACACGCTTAGCTTCTTGGTCCAAGCTTCTATCCACGCCTCTCACTACTTCAATATCTACGATAGAGCCGTCACGGTTTACCACAAACTGGCAAATAACGCGACCTTGGATACCACTTTCTTGTGCGATAACCGGGTACTTAATATTCTCACTTAGATATTTAAATAGCGCAGCATCACCACCCGGGAAACTGGGCATAGATTCTACCACCATAAATACAACTTCTGTATCTTCCTCTTCTACAGCAGCTTGTACCGGTGCTTGAATAACTACCTGTTTATCTTTATCATCTTCTGTATCGATAATGATCTCAGCAGTTTCAACATCGTCTTCTACCACATTCAATACTTCAATTACCTCTGGAACTTCTGGTGGCGGGGGAGGAGGAAGCTCTTCAGCTGTCTGAATAATTTCAATTTCCTCTTCTTCGTCTATGACCATACTTTCGTTTTCATAAATGGTAACCTCGTGCTGTGTCCATTCAAATGCTATATAAACGAATGATAATACCGCAACAAACCCCATGAGTATATACATGGTTCTTTTATTTTCAAGCGATGCTTTGGATGATTTTTTAACGTCCATAATGCGTGTTAATTTGTTATTTGAATTCAGTTCGGCAAATGTACAATTTTTTTTTCAATTCTCTTTAAAACCAACTGAAAAATATCATAATTATTATTGTAGCACTGCAAACTAAAGAATTTTTTGGCTGACTTCAAAATTTTTCGTCAAATTTACGTTAATATTGTTATAGTTATTATTGCATAGAAAAAAACTCATTAAATTGAGTTATCTTTGTCAGTTTTAAAATATTTAAGTGATTCGTTTCTGAATGGCCAACAAAAGTATTCAAATTATAGTCATTTTTTTATTGATGCACCTCCAACTCTTTGCAGGGACGGGGGTGTTTCAGTTTCTTGACTTGCCCGTATCCTCCCGAATGGCAGCCTTAGGTGGCAAAAATATCTCCCTTATGGATGATGATATTAATTTTGCTTTGCTAAATCCAGCCCTCTTATCTCCTAATTCGCATAATATGATAGGACTGAACATGGCTAATTATTTAGCTGATGTCACCTTTGGAACAGCTGCCTATTCCCGTACCTATGATAGTCATCATTTAGCTGTAGGAGTGCAGTTTGTCGATTATGGAAAGTTTAAAGAAGTGACTGAACATAACGAAATCTTAGGGGAGTTTTCTGCCAAAGATGTGGCTATCAGTTTGATTTACAATAGAAAAATCATTGATAATCTGTATGTGGGTGGAACGTTTAAACCCATCTTTTCAGCCTACGAAAGGTACTTTTCCTTTGGTGCAGCCATAGATTTAGGCATGAGTTATCAGCATCCTAATAAGCTATTCCAAACGGGTTTAGTCTTACGTAATATGGGTACGCAATTTAAAGGTTATTATGCGGATGTGGACGGACAGCATTACGAACCACTTCCTTTTGACATGCAGGTCGGTTTATCGTATAAACTACGGCATGCTCCTTTTAGGTTATCTGCGACAATGTATAATCTCCATAACTGGAATTTAAGCTATATAGATAATCGCCATGCTATACAATCTTATGATAGAGAGGAATTAGCGATTAAGATACCCTTTGTTGATAATTTTTTCAGACATATGATTATAGGTGTAGAATTTCTACCTTCCAAAAATTTCTATGTCGCCGCTTCTTATAACCATCGTCGCCATCAAGAGCTTAAGATGCAAGGTTTTAAGAGCATGACGGGCTTTTCTTTTGGTGCCGGTGTGAAAGTGAAATACTTCCAAATAGGCTTTGGGATGAGTCAGTTCCAGACAGGGAACTCAGCATATATGTTCTCTTTGAGTACGTCATTAAATGACTTTCGACATTAACCCCCTTTTTTAAATCAATATACGCTATGCAAAAAATAATAGTGGCAATAGATGGATTTTCTTCTTGTGGAAAAAGTACTATGGCTAAACAATTAGCTAAGGATGTTGGTTATATCTACGTCGACACAGGAGCTATGTACCGAGCAGTGGCTTTGTATTGCGTTCGCAATGGTTGGATAACAGAGGATTCTATGGATGTGGAGATGATAGAAAAGCATGTGCATACTATCAATCTGTTGTTCAAAAAGCGCGATGGAGTGCTCGCCGATATCTATCTCAATGGTGAAAATGTTGAATCACAAATTCGTACCCTTGATATTTCCAATGGTGCCAGCAGGGTAAGTACTTTACCGGCTGTACGTAAGGAGTTGGTTCGCCAACAGCAACTGATGGGTTTGGAAAAGGGCATAGTGATGGATGGACGGGATATAGGTACGGTTGTTTTTCCCCAAGCGGAACTGAAGGTGTTTATGACTGCTTCTGCGGAAGTAAGAGCAGAGCGCAGGATGCTTGAGTTGCAACTGAAAGGCGAAGACGTAAGCTATGAAGAAGTGCTGGCAAATGTCAAAGAGCGTGATTTCCGTGACCAAAACAGGGAAGAAAGTCCGCTCCGACAAGCAGAAGATGCTGTATTAATTGATAACAGCCACATGACTATCGATGAGCAGCAAGCAGTATTAATGGAACTTTTCAACCAGAAAATAGGGGCTGTATAATTTTTTAGGCTGACAGTTCTTACATCTTTTTTTACAATGGAAATTAATATAGATAAGAAATCCGGATTTTGTTTCGGTGTGGTAAGGGCTATCAAAAAGGCTGAAGAAGAGCTTAAAAATGGTGAGGTACTTTATTGCTTAGGCGATATAGTGCATAATAATAAGGAGGTTGAACGTTTAGAAAAATTAGGTCTGAAAACCATTGATCATGAAGAGTTTGCTCGTTTACATGATGTGAAAGTTTTACTGCGTGCTCATGGTGAACCGCCCTCCACTTACGAAATAGCTAAGAAAAATAATATCACCTTAGTGGATGCTTCTTGTCCGGTAGTACTCAAACTACAATCTCGGGTGAAAAAAGCTTATGAAATCTCTAAAGATGAAGATACGCAAATAGTGGTGTATGGACAGATTGGGCATGCGGAGGTGAAGGGTTTAGATGGACAAACCGGTGGTAATGTTATCGTTGTAGAGAATGAATCAGACATATCCAAACTTGATCTTTCTAAAAATATCAAGCTGTTTTCTCAAACAACCAAATCCTTGGAGGGCTTTAATAGTTTGATACAAAATATTGATAGTCAGAAATCTGATCAAGTAGAATTTGAATTTACAGATACTATTTGTCGCCAAGTTTCCAATAGGGTTCCCAATCTTACTGAATTTGCGCAAGAGAATGATATAGTGATCTTTGTAAGTGGTAAGAAAAGCTCTAATGGTAAAGTTTTATACCAGCATTGCAAAAGCATTAATCCTAACTCTTACAAGGTTTCCGGACCGGAAGAAGTCCTTGAATTAGATATAGATACAAGCAAAAAGATAGGTATTTGTGGTGCTACATCCACACCGAGATGGTTGATGGAAGAAGTGTCGGAGGCCTTGAGGAGCTTGGAAGCCAAGCATGTCTAAACCTTGATGTCCTTTATCATCAGCTGTATATTCGTATTGCCCATATAGCTGTTTTCCTCTAAGGTATAGCAAATATCTAAAGGTTTTAACGATTTCAAATGGTCATTAAATTCGTACATGCCGAATGCAATGCCATTCATTACATTTTCACAGCTATCATCTACCAATTCAAGTTTTAGATGCTCTTGGTCTTTACCAACCAAGCGACTTTTACCGTAGTCCATTACCTTTTCAGTAACGAATACCGGCTTCATATTGCCTGGTCCAAAAGGTCCAAATTGCTTAAGAACATTGAAGAATTTTGGGGTAATATCTTTGAAAGTAATGACTGCATCTACGTCAATTTGAGGCAAAAGTTGCTCTTTTGTAATGTTTTGAGACACAAATTCCTCAAAACGTTGGGCAAATAAAGGTACATTTTCTTCCTTTAAAGTGAGTCCGGCAGCATAACGATGTCCCCCAAAATTTTCCAATAAATCCCTGCATGAATCTATGGCGCTGTAAATATCATACCCGGGCACAGAGCGAGCTGAGCCGGATACCATACCTTTGGAGCTGGTCAATACGACCGAGGGCTTATAGAATTCCTCTGCCAATCGAGAAGCAACAATACCGATAACACCTTTATGCCAATCGGGTTTAAATACCACTATGGATTTTTTGTCTTTGGCATTCGGGTCGTTGGCTATCAATTGCAAAGCTTCTTCCGTGATATTCTTGTCTAAATCCTTTCTGTCAGTATTGTATTGGTTGATTTTGTTGCTCTTGTGTTTGGCAAAATTACTATCATTAGTTACCATTAATTCCACAGCCTCCGTAGCTAATTTCATTCTTCCGGAAGCATTGATGCGCGGACCTATTTTGAAGACTATATCGGTGATGGATATTTCCTTGTCTTTTAAACCACAAGTTTCCAAAATACTTTTGATACCTATGCTTGGAAATTTGTTAAGACGCTGTAAACCATAATAAGCCAATATCCTGTTTTCACCGGTAATAGGCACTATATCAGAGGCAATACTCAAGGCTACCAAATCTAACAAAGGAACCAATTCCGTTTCAAAATCCATTGCGTTTTCTTGCGCGAAAGCTTGCAAAAGTTTGAAGCCCACGCCACATCCCGAAAGTTCTTTATAAGGATAATTACAATCCGGACGTTTAGGGTCCAAAACCGCTATGGCATTAGGCAAAACTTCATCCGGCGTATGATGGTCACATATAATAAAATCTACCTGATTTTCAGTAGCATAAGCTATCTTATCTATGGCTTTAATGCCACAATCCAAAGCAATCACTAATTCCACTTGATTTTTGATGGCATAATCAATTCCTTGATAAGAAATGCCATATCCCTCTT
>CAYPYZ010000121.1:0-6064 GCA_964414805.1 uncultured Paludibacter sp. | reverse complement strand
AATTGGCTGCAAAAGACAAAGAAGCAGGAGAGACGGCAATAGTAGGACTTGTACCTGCTACCATTTCAAAATTAGAATAAGTAATTGCATTTTTGGTAACAGTAACCGCCTTTTGTTGAGCAGCATAACCCGCCTTTTCAACTAAGAGCGTATAAGATCCTGGTGCCAAATCTTTAAAGACAAACACACCATTGCGTTGATTATCTACTGTGTAAGTTTTGCTTTTTCCAACTAAGGTAACTACCGACCCATCCAAAGGCAATAATAAGTCTTTACCATATCTTGAATAGGTACCATCAGAGATATTTTTATCTTTAGCTTTAACCCATCCGGCTATATTTCCTGTAGGTATTTCCCCTTTTTTAAAATAGGTAGCAATAGATTTCTTGAAATACCAAGCTTCTAACCATTTATAATCCATATTCATTAAACGGTAATTTTCAGGAACATAATCGTGCATAGAACCCTCTGAAAGAACACCGGGAACAGTCAGACCACGCAATACGCCATAGCCATCAGGCCATCCAAATATCTGATAAGCAAAAGTCTTGTCCCCCCTATTTTGAGGGGTAGCTGAAGTCCAATGTGATAATTTGTTTTTGATTAAGTTATTAGCGATTTCTAAACCCAATGCCCTACTTTGTGTGTTCTTAGGAATGGCAGTTGGGTAAGTGCGCGTATCAGTAGCATCTTTTCCTGCGTATAGCATCAAGACATAATTTGCAGTTCCACCACCGGCATTACTGTGAATAGAAAGCATAAAATCAGATTTGTACTCATTAGCCATCTGAACAATCTGCGACAAAGGTAAATCATCTTGTGTACGGTTTTGTGTACGAGAAATCTGAACACTTGCTCCTAAAGCCTGTAGCATAGTCCGCAACTGCAAACCCTTATCAAGGTTGCTTTGCGACTCCCAGAACCCTTTATTGGGTCCCACAGATGGATACAAGGGAGTAGGCACACCCCTATCGTCGGAATCCCAGCCACCATGGCCGGGGTTAATATGAATTTTAAGACCAGATAAACTCTGTGCATTAGTAAGTTGTCCTAATAAAAATAAGAAGGATAATAATAATATAAGTGTTTTTTTCATGATTGTGTATTGTAAAATTTACCGTATGGTTAATTCAACTATGTAAATAGCACCCGGATAAGTACTATAAGCAATTTTACCACTTACAGCTGAAGCAGCAGGGTACATAGCAATTTGATTGGAAGGGCTAAGCGTCTGTTCTACATGACCATTCAAACTTCTAATGATGATTTTAGATTCGGTTATAATATCACCATCATCTTTATCTATCATACCTACAACAAAATTATCATCATACCATACAGGGGCATTCAAATAACCTAATTCGCGTAAGATATTTCCATTAAAATCACAAACGAAAGTTCCATAAGATGGAGCGGTAAACATAATCATTTTTCCATTAGGAGAAACTGAAGCCCAAATATATGCATGTGCTTCTGCAATAGGATTGATAACAGCTTTCTTACCATCTTTGATAACATTTAAATTAACGCCATCGCTCCATGCATAATCTGCTATGGTTTGTTCTGTCTTACCGAAAGTAGACTTAAGTACTTTGTTTTCAGCAAGCATCACTACACCATTGTGGAAACTCTGAACATAATCCACAGTACGACGCTCGGTCTTCAACATTTCAGTCTTGGAACCTTTAGCGATATCATAACTTCTCAAACCTTCATGACGCAGCTTGTTGATATACTCCACATTGGTATAAAACACGCGCTGACCATCATCGCTGAAAGTAGGAGCTAAACCTGCGCCCTCGTCATCCGTAACTTTTACGATAGTTTTAGTATTGAAATCATATAGACTTAAACCCACATAAGATGCAGCGGTAAAAGCAAGCATACTGCCATCTTGATTGAATGTAGGGTGATGAGCTGATTTATCAATTAATTGATAAGTCTTGTTAATGTTAATGGTTTGTGCTGATAAAAAAGAAACCATCATAAACAAAGACAAGGAAAAAACTACTTTTTTCATATGGCAAAAAGATTTATTATGTATTAATGATTGGATTTGATTCAAACAACAAATATATATATATATCTTACCATATTAATGATATCTTAATTATTTTTATATTAATTAACAAGCAATGGTGTTAAAACAGTTTATTAAAACAAAATATTGTTGATATTATTTGTTCTTCTCTACTTTAAACTAAGCAATCAGATAGTCTACTGTGCTACAATAATTTTTTGCGTAAGTACGGTATTATCTACATTTTGAACTACAACTACATATACACCTTTGAGTCCATCTATCGGAAGTTCACTCGCATTTGCGATTGATTTGATGAGCTGGCCGGTCAAATTATACAATTCAATCTTGGTAGCTTCTGCACCTCTGATTTGCAAGATATCTTTGGCAACTACTAACTGCATTTCCGAAGGATTACCGAGCTCATTAAGTCCAACTACCACAGCATCATACATATAATGTGCAGCGCCTTGGAAAGGAGTCAACACCCACATATAAGCTTTATCGTTCGATACATGCGTTAATACTGTAGAGCGAAAAGAGGTATTACGAACCGTACTATTTCCTAAGCCATTGGCGGGATACGATCCTTTACGCGTTGCAGACGCAATACCATTAGTCACATCCAACACCGTAGCTGTACCTTCCGCCAAAGAAGCATGACTTATATTGAGGTAGTCTGCTACAACGGCATATTGTTTATTACCAAAACTAAAGAATTTAATATCTGTACCATTGGGTGCATTTATTAAATCTGAGCTGAGATCCTCTTGCCATATGCCACTTGCATTAAAACGAGCGGGGCGTTGGCTGGTACCGGCTGCCCAAAAACTTCCATCAGCATTCTCATGAACACCTATGGCTGCCGTTGAATCACCCGATTTGAAAGCTTCACCATTTTTAGTCAGATTAATAACCGTAGGACTTGAGGCTATATTACCATTAATAACTTTATAGTAATACACCTTATCATCAAAGCCAAACCAAACCTTGCCATTAGTCAAATCACCGCTTACAGCCATTTTATCGCCTGTTCTGGCTATATTGGCACGTGAACTTGTATCCAACCATTTCACAGGATCTGCATTATCATTATCCCATTTATAAATGATAATAGAGCCGGCAGCTGCCGTCTGTAAATTAGATACGATGATTTGACCTCCTATTACTGCAATAGAACTAAGTGCCCAGTAACTTGCAGTATTAATGCCGGTGGTTTTAAGTTCGCCTATCTTAGCTCCTGTAAAAGCATTCACTATATGAATCTTATTATCTTCATCAGCTGTACGCTGTACCACATATAATTTACCATCATGGAAAGCCATATTTTGCGTTACTTGCGAACCATTAGTTATCCAATTGGCTGTCTTACCCGAAATTTGAGAGTAATTCCAAACTTCGTTAAAATTAATATTATAATCATAGCTTACTTGCGCTGAAGCTGTGCCACTTAAAGCAACTGTTTTATTAGCTACACCCGGCGCTGAAACAGTCAGGGTAGCACTATGTGACCCGGATGTTGTGGGTTGATAGTTTACGGTTACCGTTCCACCATTAGCTGCCAAATTAGCAGGAGAAACACTAAAAACATTGGCATGAGAACCGCTTATACTCAAAGTAATACCTCCATTGATATAAGTGCCATTTACATTGACTGTTTTGGCTTGAGAAGCATGTGGAGCTGCACTAAAACTCAAGGCTGACTCTGACACCGTTAAAACAGGATCGGGCTCTGGTTCGGGATCGGGTTCAGATGGATTAGGCGCTTGCGGGTTTTGTACTTTCGGCGTACCATGTTTAAAGTAGGCAATTCCTTGATTATGCACCAACACCCAGACTTCCACCCCCGCTTCACCACTTACCGCTGCCGCAACACTACTCGAATAGGAAGTATTACGCGTTGTACCTAAGCCATTGGAAGGATATTCACCTATCTTATTGGCTGCTGCCCAACCATTGGTAGCATCAAAAATGGTGAATCTTCCACCAGTAATAGTAGTTGCACCCGTAGCATAGGTAGTTGCCACACCATAACTAACTCCTTTGAAAGTAAAGGCTCTAAAGGCATTTCCATGAACTACATTATTCAATGCATCTGGATTGGCAGTAGCCATCAATTTATTATCAGTTCCAAAGAGAGAGGGGTAATAATTCTGACCGGTTACCCAGTATTTACCATCTGCATTGGGCTGTACGCGTGGCGACAAACCGAAGTTCATTCCTTGATTATTAGTTCCCAAAGGCTGCATTACTGTAGGCGTGGTCGCTGCTACACCATTAGTAATTTTATATGTAATTATGCGGGTATTGGCATCTGAATGAGCACTTGCAAAATAAAGCGAACCATTGGTAGTATTTCCAAGAATACCGATGCAATCTCCTATACGGCTGATGCCATTACCAAAGTTGGTTGTCTCCAATAATACTTTCGGATGTGCATTATCATTATCCCAAACATATACTTTCAATGGAGAATTAGTTCCGGTAGTAACATTGGAAGCTATAATTTTTCCATCAGAAACCACCTTGACATCTATCAAAGCAAGTGCACCACCGGCTACACCTTGATTACTTAGTTCACCTAATTTATTACCTGTCTGGGCATTCACAACAACCATTTTACTTCCTTCAGAAACCACATATAGCTTACCGGCTGAATAATCCATATTACGTATCTTTGAGAAGTCTGTAGCCCAATCTTTCTTAACACCGGAAGTCTGACTAAAGTTCCAACCTTGCGTAAAGGTTAGTGGAGGAGCGCTTGCTGTACCCGATAAGCTGACTGTCTTACTACTTGCACCGCCACCGGAAATCGTAATAGACCCGCTATGTGAACCCGCATTGACAGGTGCATATGTGACAGTTACAGTACCTCCGGCTTTGGGTAAAGAAGTTGGAGAAACAGTGAATGAACTACTATTGGATGACACGTTTAAGTTGCCGGTGGTGTTACTTCCATTAACTTGGAAGGTTTTGGTAGTAGCAGAACCTGCCACCACACTAAACGATAAAGCGTTAGGTGTTACAATGATATTCGGTGTTCCCGGCGCCATTGCTTCAATCTGTATCATCAATTGTTTGAGTTTGGTAGCATAGGCCGGATTCTCTGCCCATTTACCTGCAACGGTAGTAATAGTTTTTGCGGTGCCAAGCAAATAAGGAAAATGTCTGGGGTCAGGTGTTCCTGCACGGGGATAACCAGCAGCGCCGGCATAAAGTGCCAAATGATCTATATGAGCTTCTATACCTACATTCCAAGAGGGGAAAATAGCGAACCCCGACCCGTTAGCATTTTTTAACCCGCAAGTATTGTGATAAGTAACCAATACATCGCCACCATACTTGCCAAAGCCCGTTTCTTCAGCGGATTGAGCATATGCCAAGCAAGGGTTAACACCTACTTGCTTGGCATAATTATAAAATTTAACGGCATTATTTACAAAAGCTGTAGTAGCATTTTTACTCGTTGCCCAAGTCTGCATTTGATGTAAATCACAGGTAGGAGCAGCTAATACTTGCTGGCTTTTTTGTGCATTGGCAAAGTTGTAGATGTTCAAGGCAATCAAAAAAACCACTAAAAATCTTCCAATACTCATTAATTTCATCTTCATGTTTCTCAAAATTAAAATACTTAAGGTCGATATTTTATTTAATTAATAATTACTTTTTTAGTTTGAATATTATCTACATCATCTTTGATAACAGCTATATATGCACCTTTCAAATCACCAACATGGATTTTATTGACATGACTTTCAGACTTGATTTTTTGTCCGGTAAGTGTATATAAATCAATTTGAGTTGCTGTAACGCCTTCGATTATTAATAGCTGATTTGACAGATAGACATTTAATTCAGATGCTGGCACCATAGGGGTTTGCACGCATATATGTTCCGGTGGAATGCCATGCGCATAGTAAGCCATACCTTGCATAGAACTCAACACCCAGGCCTCCACATAGTTATCTCCGGCTCTACCTATGGAATTCCCTGTACAGTTGGTATTTTGTGTGTTACCCAAACCTTCACTCGGATATTGTCCTA
>CAYPYZ010000120.1:0-6148 GCA_964414805.1 uncultured Paludibacter sp. | reverse complement strand
TGAGCCAAATTTATTTAATTTTTAATCGTCCCAAATTTTAATGGGACACTAGTGTTAAAATAATTATAATAACCCCCTACATCAAATGTATTATCCAACACAAGTGCCGGTTTTTTATCTGTTTGAATATAGCACCGACCCATTACCTCTACAGTTAAGGTATCAGTATCGTTGTTCCTAGAAGGACTATTAATAAAGAGGCCTTCCGTATTTCCTGTCGTTTCAACCTGCAATTCTCTTAGTTCAATTGTTTGAGTTTGGCTATTTATATATATAGCACCGGATTTAATAATATCGCCCACCACTCCACTAGAATTAGAAGAATAGACAACATTATTTGAAAGACTTACACCTCCGAGTTTCACGGAGAATTCAAGTGCGAAAGTTGTATGCACACAAACAAAACTGAAAACTAAGAAGCTGAATAAATAAAGAATGCGTTTCATACGATTATTATTATACTATTTTTTATATGCTGTATTTTGGATATGATTCACAACAGAAAACTTCAACATATCATTGACAGTAAAATCAGTCAAGACAATGTCGTAAGTAGCGAACTCTTCTTTTAATGTAGTATTCAAAACATCTCTACCGTTGCCAGTATACTCATGAACTTTATGCATATTGATAAAATAGATTTCAGATTTAAAGGCTGCCTTATACTTTAGATTCCAATTTTTTAAAGTAGCCAAGATGGGCATAGTTGCAGTAGTTAACATGTACGTTCCGCTTGGAAACATATCGGCAAAATGCCCATCACTAAACAATATGGCTAACTGTGATTCCTTAACATCAAGTTTAGCTTCATAGCGTATTTTGGATTTTTTCGTAGGATAACGCCAAACCAAGGCGTCAATACGTTCGTCCGATTCAATATGATTGATAAATCGCTTAAAAATCAAGTGATGAATTTTTGAAAAAATATTCACAGTTTTAGTAAAAAGAGTTTAATAATGCAAAGAACTTGCTTTGTTCTATCATTCTTCTGCACAAATCAAGCAATCATTAGCACAAATCAAGCATTAACATACTTGTAGTTTAGCACAAAAACAACATAAATAAAGGATAAATAGCTGTCGTACAGACATCTAAAAATGCTAACTATATTTTTTCATGAAATATTAAAATAAAGTATTCAAATCATTTATTGGGTATTTTTTGATATTGAGTCGGGGTTATCCCAAACTCTTTTTTAAACATGCGGGAAAAGTAGTTTTGATCTGAGAATCCGCAAATATTGGCAATTTCAGCCATACTGATATTTTTGTCTTGCATCATTTTTCTGGCATTATTCAATTTGACTTGCAGGATGTAATTCATAGTGGATTTACCGGTAACAATGTTCATTTTTCTATTGAGCTGAGAAAGACTGATAGACAGTTTTTGAGCAATAAATGCAGGTCCTAAATCTGCATGTTGCATCTCAGCATGGATAATATCCGTTACACCCTGTAAAAATATTAGCTTAGAAGATTCTTTAGATTTGCTAATATTATGGTTTTTATTGTTGGATATAGCCGCATATTTTTCAATCAAAGTCTTTCTGCCTTCTAAGATATTATGTATGGTAATTAATAGCTCGTCCGGATCAAAAGGTTTTTTAATATAAGCTTCAGCACCGCAGCGCAGTCCCTTAATACGATCTTCATCACTACTTTTAGCAGTAAGCATAATAACAGGAATATGGTTCAGCATAGGGCTTTCTTTCATTTCGCAACAAAGTTGTGTGCCATCTTTCTTAGGCACCATTATATCAGCCAGCACTATATCCGGCAAATGCTCCTCCGCCAATGCAAGCCCATCTTCACCATTCCTCGCTACTATCAACTGATACTTAGCAGCAAGTATAGCCTTCAAATAAGATATCACATCTTTATTATCCTCCACCACTAATACCACAGGTTGCTTTTGCTGATAAACCGATTTCTTGTTAGACTCTCTATTCACATCAAGCTCGCCATCCATAGCTTCATCAAAATACTCAACCGATTCTTCAGATTGAGTTTCCTGCTTAACCGGTAATTCAAAAATTTCCATAACAGGTAAGTTCTTATTATAAAATGGTAGAATAACAGTGAAGACTGTACCTTTATTGACTTCACTATCGACAGTAATACTACCTTTCATTTTTTCTACCATCATTTTGGTAAATGCCAAGCCTATGCCACTGCCGGGTATGTCAGTTTCCATGGCTGTATTATCACGATAGAAAATCTCAAATACATGTTCAAGCTCTTCTTTTGGGATACCAGACCCTGTATCTACAACCCGTATTAAAAGCGTTTCAGACTTTGGTCCCGGCGCCACAATACAATCTATTTTATCTCCACTCTGAGTGTATTTAATAGCATTTGAAAGCAAATTACCAATGACCTTTTCTATATAAAAAGGGATAAAATCCATTTGCTGACTTTCCAATACCGAATAGAAAATCAATTTAACACCATTCCCTTCCGCATATAATTGAAAGGACTCAACCAACATATTGATGAAAGGAATGACATCACCTCGTTTCCATTGCGGTTTATCTTTTCCAGACTTTAATTTAGAAATATCTAATAATTGATTGACCAAAGCTAATAGATTGTTTGTCTGACGATCAATAGCCAACCTATAAGCCATAACTTCTTTGTCAGAAAGCTCTTTATTCTCTCTAAGCAACTGATTAAACCCACTTATTACCGTGATTGGCGTTCTAAATTCATGGGTGATATTGGTAAAAAATTCAGTACGACTTTTCTCTATTTCCCTTAATAGTTTATTGCTCCGGACGTGTTGCGTATAGGCATATAGCAATAAAGCAGTAAACAAAATACCTATCAATGACACACCCCAAGTTATATACAAAATATATTGTCGTAATACTTGCTTAGCCCTGTTTTCAGCCTCAACTTGTTGAAGCTGCTTCATTGCCTTATTTTGCTCATAGCTCAACCTTGTATCCATAAACTGATTGGTTTTATGGATGCCTCTCAAACTATCTTGCATAGCAGCATACAGCTTGTAATTATTTAAGGCGTTCAAGTGCTGATTTTGTTGGCTCTCATACTCATATTTTAAAAGATAAATGGCACTTAAATGGCCGGGAGAGTTAATTTCTTTGGCTGTCTGCTCCGCCAATTGTATAAAAGTCTTGAAGTCAGAAAGTTTATACTCCAATAAATGGATGCGAGCTATGGAAATACAAGCTTCTAACCAATGCCATCTATCCGAAATACTATCCATCAAAGTGAAAGCTTGTTGATATTGGTTTTTAGCCATATGATAATTCTCCTCTTTCTCATAAAGATTACCAATATGTATCATACACAAACCTATACCCATATCGGATTTAGCAAGGCGATTGTTTTTAAGAGACTGACTATAATACACATGTGCAGAATCATATGCCTCTCTTTGCTCATAAATAGCTCCTATATTGGCATAATTTATCGCTTGCCCTACATGACTACCTAATGCGGTTTCCTTTTCTAAAGCCCTTCTGAAAAAGCGCTCGGCATCTTCTAAATATCCTAAGGCCAAACTTACGTTTCCAATGCCATTGAGCGATACTACCAAGTTTTTTGTACCTACCCCCAAATCATCCACTTGCGAATAGGCTTCTGCATATTCTAAAGCATGATAATGATAATCGGAAGCCTCTGCATGCGAGCCTAAGCGACGGTAATCCGTGCCTATATTGTTGTACGCCCGCACTATCTCAACGGTATCTCTTAACTTTATAGCTAAATTTAACCCCTCTTGATGATGTTGCATGGCATCAGTAAATTGCGCATTTTCACGATAATAAGTGCCCAAGAATCGATTAGCAACCATAGCGCCCACAAAATCACCATCTTCCGTATATTTATCAAGAAAATAATGCAAGGAGTCACCTTGATATCGGTACTGAAATAAATAATTGGATAATTCTAAACGGTAATTTTCATGATTAGTATCATGCTTGGTGCAAGCGGGTATTAGAAAAAGCATAAACAAGTATGCAAACAATAGTGCTACTTGATGTATTCGTGCTTTTGTAAGTACTACTTTAAAGACCATATTTTTATTGTATACTTATAAGTTTTAAATTTTTCTACCATCCGTGTAATCTGCGTAATCTGCGTAATCCGTGTAACCTGCGTAATCCACGAGCGCCCATCCATCTTTAGAATTTATCACATCCCTTCTCCTTTAAATAATATCTCGAAAGTCAGCAAAAATATCTTTAAGTCATTGAGCAATGACATGTTTTCTATATAAATTATATCGTAATTCAATCGCTCTATCATCTTCTCAATTGTATCTGTATACCCCACTTTAATGGGTCCCCAAGAAGTTAGCCCCGGCCTTATCTTATACAACAAGCAATAATAAGGCGCTTCTTTGATGATTTTATCTATATAATATTGGCGTTCCGGACGTGGTCCTACAAAGCTCATATCACCTTTTAAAATATTCCAAAACTGCGGTAATTCGTCCAATCTATACTTTCTCAATATCCTTCCGAAAGGGGTAATCCTATTATCAAAAGCACTACTTAATTGGGGTTTTCCTCCTTCAGCATTGGTGTACATCGTACGAAATTTTACAATGTTGAAAGGCTTGCCGTGGCGACCAATTCTTTCTTGCAAAAAGAAAATAGAACCCTTGGAATCATATCTGATACGAATGGCCAAATAGGCAAATAAAGGCAACATCAGTATTAAACCTATAAAAGACAAAATAAGATCTACATACCTTTTAATACTTATCTGCCAATCGGGCATATTCACTTGCGTAATACTCACTAAAGGATTGATACCCAACTTTCCTATACGGGCACTTCCTATTAAAATTTCATATAATCTGGGCGTAAAACTAATATCCACATCATATTGATACAATTGATTGATAATCTTGAAAAGCTCTGTTTCCGCCACATCATCATCTAAAGCAACAATAATTTGACTAATATTATAAGAGCTTATCAAATCAGCTATATCGTAAAAAGTTCCAATGATATGTAATTCTTTATGCGATCGATGATGTTTTAAAACCGATACAGCCCCCACTAAATTATAGGTAATGGCATCTTTTCTCAATTCTTCCGCAATGGAAATCGCATTTTCCCCATTACCAATAATGATGGTGTTGATAGTCCATTTTTTAGATTTGAGATTATTCTGAATATACCTGTACAAAAACATTCTCAGTACATAAGTAATGACAAACAACTGCGTAAAAAGTATAGTTAGTGAAAAATAAAAATACCGGAAAGAAATAGCTGCATCACCTAATTTAAAAATAGAAAAAACTGCTATGGCGATGATAAGAGAAGATACGAAAGTGGCAACAAATATATTAACTTTAGATTTATAGATTAGTTCTAAATAATAACCTGTTAAGGAATGTACGAATACACAAACCAAGGGAAAGAAAATCAAGCTGTTAATATAATATCTATCAGGTAAATTGAGCACAAAAAACTCAGGAATGGGTATATCATTGATGTATTTTCTAAATATTACAAAAGCTACCCATACCAAAAGAGCAGCTAAAATATCTAAAAATATAAATTTGAATAATAGTCTTTTATGCGGTATCATCGATTTCTTGTTATCTTCAATACTATAACGTATGAATGCCTATAGTTATTCTATAAAAATAAAAACACAAATATACATGTTATTTTTCAAATTAATAATAAGTACTAAAAAATACATTATTTCATGAAATAAATTACTACCTTTACAAGCTAAAAACAAGGAATAATGACCAATAAATGGATATTTAACACATTAAATAAAGAACAGGAACAAATACAAGATACGCTTGCTCACGAGCTGAATATTAACCCAATTCTTGCAAGTTTATTAGTACAACGAAATATCTACACTTTCGAGGATGCTCGCTATTTTTTTCGTCCTGACTTAGGAGATTTACACGATCCTTTCCAAATGGCTGATATGGACAAGGCGGTGGAGCGCCTAACAGAAGCCATACGCAATAATGAGAAAATTTTAGTTTATGGTGATTATGATGTGGATGGTACTACTTCTGTCGCTTTGGTTTATAAATTTATTCAAAAATTTTATAATAACGTATCTTTTTATATCCCCGACAGGTACAAAGAGGGATATGGCATTTCTTATCAAGGAATTGATTATGCCATCAAAAATCAAGT